>JAZSAM010000001.1:0-14292 GCA_045601905.1 Acutalibacteraceae bacterium
AGGCACCGTATCGCTTTTTTACAGCCACTTTTTATAATTTTTAAATTTATGTATATTTTTTAAACAAATTTTCCGTTTAAAATAATAATTAAAGAAATTTTACAAAAAGGAGAATCATTATGGCTGCTATTATCAATCAGATTATCTACAAATTCATCAGCATTTTTCTCTCAATTGCAATGCTTCTCGGCATTCCCGTTGACGGCTTCAAGGCTGACGACAGCAACTGGAATACCAACTATAAGTATGTTTTCGTTCACGGCCTTTCAGGCTGGGGAAGCTATGATGCAGTAAATTCAATTATGCCTTATTGGGGTATGTTCGGCGGTGACCTTATGGAGTACCTTAACGACAAGGGCTTCGAATGCTATGCCGCCTCCGTTGCACCGTCATCAAGTGCTTGGGACAGAGCCTGCGAGCTTTACGCTCAGCTTACGGGTACAGTTGTTGACTACGGTGAGGCACACAGTGCCGCCTGTAACCACGAACGCTACGGCAAGGATTACACGGGCATTGCTTTGATTGACTCCTGGAGTGCCGAAGAGAAAATCAATCTTCTCGGTCATTCCTTTGGCGGCGCAACTGTAAGAATTTTCGCTCACCTTATGGCAGAGGGCAGTGCTGAAGAGGTTGCCGCATCAGGTGAAGGCGTTTCCGACTTCTTCACGGGCGGGAAAGGGGACTGGATTTACAGTGTTACGGCTCTTGCCGCACCTCATAACGGCACAACCGCTTACTGCATTTCAACCGATGATGTTCCTTCAAAGGAAAATGAGACAATTTTTGACCGCACAAAAACTGAAATTCAGAACGCACTTTCAAATATGATTCCTGCCGCAACTCAGGATAAGGACGAAAATAAGGCAAAATGGGACAATGCCGCTTACGATATGTATATCGACAATGCTCTTGAGCTTAACAAAAAAATCACAACCCTCGAAAATGCTTACTACTTCTCGTTCCCCTGCAGTGCTACGGTGAAGAATGAGGACGGCACCTATTCACCCGTTGAAAGCAAAATGGAGTCTCTTTTCGTCAGCTCCTCAAAGGCAATCGGTGCTTTCAGGGGCACAACCGAGGGCGGCTATGTGTTGGATGAAGCCTGGTGGGAGAATGACGGACTTGTCAACACAATTTCCGCAACAGCTCCCTTCGGCGCACCCTCAAAGGCCTACGATGCTTCAGCAGTTGAAAAGGGTGTGTGGAATGTTATGCCTACCTATGACGGAGACCATATGTCACTTCAGGGCGGTATGACAAAAATCAACGATGTCAAGTGTCTTTATGTTGAACATCTTTCAATGATCAACAGTCTTTGATTTTTAAAATAATTCAAAAGATATTGTGAAATATTTTTGAATAAACTATTGACATTTATTACATATCAGTATATAATTTAATCAAGCTGATAGTATGTTGGCTTGATTAAATTATAAAAGGAGGCGAAAATAATGGCAGAAGCATTTGCAAAGTTTGAAGCATTTTGGCAGGAACTTTGGGCATACCTTTACAAGGTTATCGAGTACTGGTACGGCGAATAAGACGCTGAATAATTTATTCTGAACATATCAGAGTAAGGAGTTTTCTCTAAAAAAATCTTAGAAGGAGGATACTATAATGAATTTTGAAGTTTTTGAACTTATGTATGCTTGGTTCACAGAGTTTATCTACAAGGTTCTTGAGATCTTCGGTATCAAAGTTAACGACGAAGGCGATCTTGAAGAAGCTGAATAATTTTATTTGATTAGTTAAACAATTGTTTAAAGACACAACCTGTCCCGAGAGGATGGGTTGTGTTTCTTATTTTTGAAATTTGTGAATAAAACATTGACATTTGTTTTAAAGTGTTATAGAATTGAGTTGTACCGAAAGGTATAACAATTTGAGGAGGTAAAACACAATGGATGATATTTTTGCAACATTCGAAGGCCTTATCAAAAAGATCTTTGATATCATCGCTAACATTATGAAAATCTTTGAACAGCCCGCAGAAGGCGAAGAAGGCGCAGAAGCATAATCAGAAAAAGCTCCCGGGTTAGGGAGCTTTTTTAATGAATAATGAATGATGAAGAATTGCGGTCGCGGGGAAGTTTTTTCTTTATTGCAGAGATTTCCGCACAGGAGCTTTGAGGCAAAAGCAAGTGAGTATAAATGTATTGCAACGCTTTTTATGACAAGCCGAGAGCTACACAAGTTAAAATAAAAACAGCCGTGGTTTTCCACGGCTGTAATTCTGCATTTTGTATTCTGCATTCTGCATTACGAAAAGAGCGTTGCTCTTTTCGTCAGATTCCTGCCTCGTCGAAATCGAACACTGTCTGAAGGGCAATGTCAATTACCTTTCCGATGGTTTCGGGAATGAGGATGTCTGCCTTGTCAAGTCTTGTGTGGTAGTATCTTGCAGGGGCGGGATCCATTGCAACAAGTGAGGCGGCGGCAATGCCTGCCTCGGAAGCAGCGGCGGCATCGGTTGAGCCTAAGGGGATTGCGCCGATGGGAACATCGATTCCGCACTTTGCGGCGGCATTCTTAAGAAGGTCGCACACTCTCTTGTCGTTCTTGACCATACCGGTCATATCTTTTTCGTAAATCATCATGTAATCCTCGTCACGGATTGTGTCGAAGCTGATGAAAACGGTTTCAACGCCGTCGTTCTTCAATTCGGGGTGAGCCTTGAAGAAGGCCTTTGAGCCGCGGAGACCGCATTCCTCACCGCCTGCAGGCATACAGATAACCTCGGTGTTTTCGAAGCGGATGTCATTGTCTGCAAGGTACTTCATAACTGCGGCACTTACATAACAGCCCGTAAGGTCATCGTTTGCGCCGTCAACGTACTTCTTGCCGTTTGTGAAGCCGAAGAGACCTGCGTAAGCAGGAAGGAAGGCAAGCTGACCGAGAGCCATTTTCTTTTTAAGGCAGGGCTTCTTGCTTCTGAGAGCGACACCTGCAGTTACTGCGGTATAAAGAAGTCCGACAATTGCAGGAGCTGCAACGTAAATTGAGCCGTGTGAGCCGAGCTTGTAGGTATAAGTCCATTCGGGAGCAGAGTCGATGTGACCTGAGAGGATGATGCGGCGCTTTGTTTCGCCCG
The DNA here is from genome assembly GCA_045601905.1 of Acutalibacteraceae bacterium. Lineage (GTDB taxonomy): Bacteria > Bacillota > Clostridia > Oscillospirales > Acutalibacteraceae > UBA6857. The sequence continues at coordinate 3,092 of JAZSAM010000001.1, forward strand.
TTGCCTCTCTTACTGCGATAACATTACCGCTTTCCTTTTCCTTGAAGAAGGGATCAAGAGGCTGCTTATAGAAGAGAAATTCACCGACAAGACCTGCAACACCTGTGCCGAGAAGAGCAAGTGAGCCTAAAGCTGACTTCTTACAGCCCTTTACTGCGGAAATGAGGTTGGTTGCCGATGCGGCGGCACAGCAAGCACCTGCAATGGGTACAAAGGACATAAACGCATCGGGATTGCATTTGAAGTTTTCAATCCAGATTTTGTCAGCGTAGGGCTTGAGCTGGTCGTACATATATTCGAGAGCCTTTCTTTCGCTTTCCTCGCCGCAGGGACGGGGACCGAAGGAATCACAGATGTGTCTGATGCTGTCAGCTGCAAAGTCTGTGAGGATTTTAAGGTCGGTTTTTGCTTTTTCTTTTGTTTTGAGATAATCCATTTTTCTTTTCTCCTTTGTGCAAAATTTACCATACTATTATATATGTAATAGCGGAAATAATCAAGTGGGAATTTCTGAAACCTTTTTAATTTAATTTAATAAATATTTTTGTTGCTTTTTCTGTTTTTCAGGGACATACATAACAGATAATGTAAAAACCGTTGCCTTGACAAATCAATTCCTATAAAGTATACTAAAAAAAAGGAGAATTTTTATGTTTGGTGAAATCAGCTTAGTTTTGCAGGATATTATTGTTGCAATAGTCATCTTTCTCACTTCCTTCCTCCCGTCAAATCCCGAAAAGCTCACGGTTGATGCCTCGGCAGTAACCTCTCAGTCTGTTGAAATGGTGTTTGAATACAAAAATGAGACGGGACATGTTATTGACCGTCCTACAATTATGAAGATAAGTGAGAAAACAGAAGATGGCTGGAAAAGCTTTTATGAAAACGATGTAATTATCGAAGAGCCCTATTATGTTATGCCCGGTAAAACGGGAAGCATCTCAAGGCCTGTAGAGTATTATTACGGCAAGCCGACACTCGAGCCGGGAGAGTACTCTATAGAAATTGCATACCGCGTACATGAAAAGAATGAAGTAAATTATGTGCACATTGAAGTGCCCTTTACCGTAGTCTGAATCGAGTGAATTAACACACTAATCCGAGTGTTTGCAGAGCATTTTTATAGCAAAAACAACCAAAACCTCACCCTTGGTAATTTCCTCGGGTGGGGTTTAATATATTTTGTTTGATGTGAGATGTCAAAAAATGTCCATGATTTTTGTATGAATTTATAATTGACTTGAATTACTTTAAGATGGTAAAATTTGGGTGTCAGAGAATTTTTCGGACAAGGAATTTAAGGAGTGGTTTTAATGAAAAAAGCATTATTCATAATTATTGCAATTGTGATGATTGTGGGTTGCATGCCGGTGGCGTTTGCCTCGGACTCTGAGATGGATTGTAATGATCTTTATTGGACATACAATAAGTTCGATTTGTATCGTTATAATATTTACTATCCAATCGAGGAGACCATTGAAGGATATGAGGAATATGAGGGTTATGTTTTTACCGATATTGGTGAATTCATGGATGCTAAGCTTGAAATAGCACTTCGAAATTATCCTCAATCTGAGTTTTCAGAAAGCTATTTTGAAGAGCATCCCGAACAACTTGTAGAAATTAATGATATATTAGAGGGCATAATAGCTGAAATCAAAGGAAAGTTTGCCTCAGGCGAATATATTATGGTTGCCGATCAGGCTTCTCTTATTATAAGAATGACGGAGTTGTATCGGCAGATTGATGAAGATGCGATAGAATTTGGCGGATTTCCATACGCACCTCCGGAAAGCACAGGAAACATTTTTGATGAAAAATATAGCGTCTTCCTGCGCATGTTTGATGCTTGTAGCGAAGACATTACAGCTTATACATACGCAGAGACACAAGCCGCTGCAGATGATTTTATTGCTTTTTTGACTGAGATTTTTGAATGTATAAAGGTCGAACACAAGCAGATAGCATATAAAAACAACGACAACGGAACCCACAGTATGATTTGTGAATTCTGCGGCTTTGTTGATGAAGCTGAACAGGAGCACACATTTGATTATTACACCTCAACCGATTATGGTCTTACAATAAACAAGTGTACTGCTTGTGATGAAACAGAAACCTTTATTGATGATGCAGTTCTTGATCAGACAGGTAAGGATGTATTTGTGCGTGAGTGTTCGAAGTATTATGGCTATGCGACAAGCGTTTATGAGAATCCGGACGATGTATATCGCTATGTAGATGATTTTGATAAGTCTTTTATTAAGTTCAGTGACAGAATAATAACTGATTTTGGTTCGGAAAATAACTTTGATGCAGAACCGACAAAGGATTGGCTCGACCAAAACATTGATAAGATTCCTACTGCAGTTCTGGTTTTTGGTTATCCCAATGCTATGATGGAAAAGGCTATTTCAGATGGTGAAACTGTAGTTATTATTGACTCTTTTAAATTAGCAGATTCTCTTTTCACTCTCAGTTCAAGCTATACGACGAACGAATTTGATGCTTTTGAAAATGAGAATCCCGGTATCATTGAAGGAATTGAAGATGCTTGGGAGGATTTAATGAACCTGATTGCTGGAGGTATGCTTGCTAATCAGCAGGAATTTGATGAGTTTGTTGCACCTATTATAGAAACCTGCAACAAGATTTCTGACTGCCTTGATGGCAATCACAGCGGAAAATATGCTGATCTCGCAGACGGCACACATAAGCTTGACTGCACCTTCTGCAACTATGTAAGTGAAGTTGAAGCTCACACCTTCGGTGAGCACATTCCCGACGACAACGGCACAACCGCAACGGCAAAGTGTGATAAGTGCGATGCTACCGATATAATTGAGGTTGAGTGGGAAGACTTGCCTGCCGAGGACGACAGCAACTTCTTCACAATGCTTATTGCGACTATCAGAGACTTTTTTGAAAGCATTATCAATTTCTTTAAGAACTTGTTCTGATAGCACAAAAACACACACCGTTCCGAGTGTTTTTCGGAGTGAAATGAACACATAAACACCAAAACCTCACCCTTGGTAATTTCCTTGGGTGAGGTTGCTTTTTGCTTTTCGATGTGGAAGCAGGGGAGTGCAATATGTCCGAAAAGAAGAAAACCGCCTTTTCCTTGAAAAAAAGCAGTAAATTACGGTGAAAAACTGACTTTTTAATAAAAAAGCACTTGACATAGCAATGCCAGGTGTGATACAATTTCATAACTTATAATGGGAAATTATGTGTGGGAATATTTCTTCTTTTATTTTCTATCAGCATATTACCATTAAAACAAAAAAATGTCAATACATTTTTTGAAATTCATCAGCACGACGCAAAGCCGTCGGAAAACAGACCAATGCCCCGAGAGGGTAAATAATAAAAGATATGGAGTGAAAGCCAATGCTTAATGTTACTGAAGTAATGCTTGGTACAAACAAGAGGAAGAGCTTCGGCAAGATTGAAGAAGTCATGTCAATGCCCAACCTCATCCAGGTCCAGAAGGATTCCTACAGATGGTTCATCGATACCGGTCTGAAGGAAGTACTCAGGGATATGTCGGAAATCACTGATTACAGCGGAAATCTCGTTCTTTCCTTCGTTGACTACAGCCTGGACGAAAGCCGTCCCAAGTACACCGTTAAGGAGTGTAAGGAAAGAGACACCACCTACGCAGCTCCCATGCGTCTTGTTGCAAGACTTTATAACAAACAGACAGGAACAGCCCTTGAAAGCGAAGTTTATATGGGCGACTTCCCCCTTATGACTGACAGCGGTACCTTTATCATCAACGGTGCCGAAAGAGTTATCGTTTCCCAGCTTGTACGTTCACCGGGCGTATATTTCGATATGACCCACAACGTTACAGGTAAAAAGCTTTTCACTTCAACAATCATTCCCGGAAGAGGTGCCTGGCTTGAATACGAAACAGACCAGAATGACCTTTTCTATGTAAGAATCGACAAGAACAGAAAAATCCCCATCACAACACTCATCCGTGTTCTCGGTTACTCAAAGGATAACGACATCCGCGAGTTCTTCGGCTTTGACGAAAGAATCGAGGCAACACTTGAAAAGGATAACACAAGCAACACCGAAGAGGCTCTCATCGAAATCTATAAGAAGCTTCGTCCCGGTGAGCCCCCCACACTCGCAAGTGCCCAGAGCCACATTGAAGGTATGTTCTTCGACGAGAGAAGATACGACCTTTCAAGAGTAGGCCGTTACAAGTATAACAAGAAGCTCGCAATTTCCGACAGAATCCGCGGCTTCAGACTTGCACAGCCCATCATCAACGACCTCACAGGCGAAATCATCGCTGAAGAGGGTGAGCTTGTTACAAAGGAAAGAGCTTTTGAAATCGAGCAGGCAGGCGCAAAGGTTGCTTATGTTCTCGTTGAAGGTCAGGAGGAGCCCGTTAAGGTTATCTCCAATCAGATGGTTGACATCCTTCCTTATCTTCCCGGCTTTGAAAGAGAAGAGCTCAAGGAAATCGGCATCAACGAGCACGTAAGATACACCGTACTTATGGACGTGCTTTCGGAAATCGAAGGCATGGAAAGAGACGAAATCCTCGCATACCTTGAATCCAAGGCTAACGAGCTTATTCCCAAGACAATCATCGTTGACGATATTCTTGCATCAATCAACTACCTCAACTGCCTCGCAAAGGGCGTAGGTACGGCAGACGACATCGACCACCTCGGCAACCGCCGTATCAGATCAGTCGGTGAGCTTCTTCAGAATCAGTTCCACGTCGGCTTTGCAAGAATGGAAAGAGTCATCAAGGAAAGAATGACTCTCCAGGCACAGGAAATCGACAAGGTTACTCCTCAGGCTCTTATCAATACAAGACCTGTTATTGCAGCAGTAAGAGAGTTCTTCGGTTCATCACCCCTTTCACAGTTCATGGATCAGAACAACCCCCTTGCTGAGCTTACACACAAGAGAAGACTTTCAGCTCTCGGCCCCGGCGGTCTTTCACGTGACCGTGCAGGCTTCGACGTCCGAGACGTTCACTATTCACATTACGGCAGAATGTGTCCCATTGAAACTCCTGAAGGTCCCAACATCGGTCTTATCTCTTATCTTGCAACCTTCGCAAGAATCAACGAATACGGCTTTATTGAAGCTCCCTTCCGTCCCATCGACAAGGAAACAGGCGTTGTGCTTGATACCTACGAGTATATGACCGCTGACGTAGAAGACGAGTTCACCGTTGTTCAGGCTAACGAAGCTCTCGACAGCGACGGCCGTTTTGTAAGAAACAAGGTTAACGCACGTCACCGTGACGAATTCCTTGAAATTGACCCCTCAAGAGCAGACTATATGGACGTTTCACCCAAGATGGTTGTTTCAGTTGCTACTGCTCTTATTCCCTTCCTTGAAAACGATGACGCAAACCGTGCTCTTATGGGTGCTAACATGCAGCGTCAGGCAGTTCCTCTTCTTACCTGCGACTCACCTATGGTCGGTACAGGTATGGAGTACAAGGCAGCAACAGACTCAGGTGTTTGTGTGCTCGCTGAAAAAGCAGGTATCGTTACCTATGTAAGTGCTGACAGAGTTGACATCATGAATGTTGACGGCAGAGTTGACACCTACAGCCTCATCAAGTTTATGCGCTCCAACCAGGGCACCTGCATCAACCAGAAGCCCGTTGTAAAGGTTGGTCAGAAGGTTGCCGAAAGACAGGTTATTGCAGACGGTCCCGCAACAGATAACGGCGAGCTCTCCCTCGGTAAGAATGCCCTTATCGGCTTCATGACCTGGGAAGGCTACAACTACGAGGACGCCGTTCTTATCAATGAAAAACTCGTCCGTGACGACGTTTATACTTCAATTCACATTGAAAAGTACGAGCTTGAAGCAAGAGACACAAAGCTCGGACCCGAAGAAATCACAAACGACATTCCCAACGTCGGCGATGCACTCAAGGACCTCGACGAAAGAGGTATCATCCGCGTCGGTGCAGAGGTTCACTCAGGTGACATCCTTGTCGGTAAGGTAACTCCCAAGGGTGAAACAGAGCTTACTGCTGAAGAAAGACTCTTAAGAGCTATCTTCGGTGAGAAGGCAAGAGAAGTAAGAGACACCTCACTTCGTGTTCCTCACGGTGAATACGGTATCGTTGTCAATGTTGAGGAATTCACAAGAGAAAACAGCGACGAGCTTTCACCCGGTGTAAACAAGGTTGTACGCTGCTACATCGCTCAGAAGCGTAAGATTCAGGTCGGCGATAAGATGGCAGGCCGTCACGGTAACAAGGGTGTTGTTTCCCGTGTTCTTCCTCAGGAGGATATGCCCTTCCTTGAGGACGGTACACCTCTTGATATTGTTCTTAACCCCCTCGGCGTTCCCTCACGAATGAATATCGGACAGGTTCTCGAGGTACACCTCGGCTTTGCATGCCGTCAGATGGGCTGGAAGATTATGACTCCCGTATTCGACGGTGCACACGAAGAGGATATCAGAGAAGCTCTCCGAATGGCAGATATCAGCGAAACAGGTAAGTCAGTGCTTTATGACGGACGTACAGGTGACCGCTTTGACGGTGAGGTTACTGTCGGCGTTATGTACTACCTCAAGCTGCATCATCTTGTTGACGATAAGATGCACGCCCGTTCAACAGGTCCCTACTCACTTGTTACTCAGCAGCCTCTCGGCGGTAAAGCACAGTTCGGCGGACAGCGTTTCGGTGAAATGGAAGTCTGGGCACTTGAAGCTTACGGTGCTGCTTATACTCTTCAGGAAATCCTTACAGTCAAGTCGGACGACGTTGTAGGACGTGTTAAGACCTACGAAGCAATCGTAAACGGTGAAAACGTGCCTCAGGCAGGTGTTCCCGAATCCTTCAAGGTTCTTGTCAAGGAGCTTCAGAGCCTCGGTCTTGATGTTAAGGTTCTTGATGCTGACGAAAACGAAATTGATCTTAAGCAGAACATTGACGGTGAGGACAGCTTCTACAGTGTAAAGAGCCACCACAAACCTGCTCATACAAAAGAGAGCGACGAAGCTGAGGGCGAAGACGATCTCAGCCTTGACGATTCCGATGATGAGGATGCACTCGATCTTGATTTCGGTGACGATGATTCCGAAGAGGAGTCAGCTTTTGAGGACGAAGACGACAGCTTTGACGTTGATGCTTTCTTCAATGAAATCAACCCCACAATCAACGATGCAGGCTTCGGTAACGGCTTCGTTCCCGATGAAGACAATATGTAATTGCTTTTGCTGCAGAGGGTAAAGCCTCTGCGGCGGCAAGTACCGTTTCATAGAAATACACAAGTTAAATGCAGTGTAATAAACTAAACAGGAAAGGGCTGACTTAAATATATGGAAAATATTTCTTTCGAATCAATTAAAATAGGTCTGGCTTCACCGGAGAAAATCAGAGAATGGTCTTACGGTGAGGTAACAAAGCCTGAAACAATAAACTACAGAACTCTCAAGCCTGAAAAGGACGGACTTTTCTGCGAAAGAATCTTCGGACCTCTCAAGGACTGGGAATGCTTCTGCGGTAAGTATAAGAGAATCCGCCATAAGGGCAAGATCTGTGACAAGTGCGGTGTTGAAATCACAAAGGCAAAGGTACGCCGTGAGCGTATGGGCCACATTGAGCTTGCAACTCCCGTTTCACACATCTGGTACTTCAAGGGTATCCCCTCGAGAATGGGTCTCATTCTTGACATCTCACCCAAGGAGCTTGAAAGAGTTCTCTACTTCTCAGCTTACGTTGTTATCAATCCCGGCACAATCTCCGACAAGGACATTGACAAGGGAACTGTTATCACCGAAAAGCGCTATGAGGAGCTTAAGGAATACTATTATAACGACACAGAATTCAAGGTAGGTATGGGTGCTGAGGCTATCAAGGAGCTTCTTGCCGACATCAACCTTGAAGAGCTTAACGCACAGCTTCGCCAGGAGCTTTCCACATCAAGCGGACAGAAGAAGGCCAGAATCCTCAAGCGTCTTGAGGTCGTTGAAGCATTCAAGGCTTCAGGCAACAGACCTGAGTGGATGATTCTTGATGTTGTTCCCGTTATTCCTCCCGACATCCGTCCTATGGTGCAGCTTGACGGCGGCCGCTTTGCAACAAGCGATCTCAACGACCTTTACCGCCGTGCTATCAACAGAAACACCCGTCTCAAGAAGCTTCTTGAGCTTGGTGCTCCCAACATCATTATCAGAAACGAAAAGAGAATGCTTCAGGAAGCAGTTGACGCACTTATCGACAACGGCAGAAGAGGCAGACCCGTTACAGGTCCCAACAACAGACCTCTCAAGAGCCTTTCAGATATGCTCAAGGGTAAGCAGGGACGCTTCCGTCAGAACCTTCTCGGTAAGCGTGTCGACTACTCAGGCCGTTCAGTTATCGTTGTTGGTCCCTCACTCAAGATTTATCAGTGCGGTCTTCCCAAGGAAATGGCACTCGAGCTCTTCAAGCCCTTTGTTATGAAGAGACTTGTTGAAACCGGTGTTGCACCCCACATCAAGACAGCAAGAAAGACTGTTGACAGACAGGAAAAATGCGTTTGGGACGCACTTGAAATTGTAATCAAGGACCATCCCGTAATGCTCAACCGAGCTCCCACACTTCACCGTCTCGGTATTCAGGCATTCGAGCCCGTACTCGTTGAAGGTAAGGCTATCAAGCTTCATCCTCTCGTTTGTACCGCTTTCAACGCCGACTTCGACGGTGACCAGATGGCTGTTCACGTACCCCTTTCAGCAGAGGCTCAGGCAGAAGCACGCTTCCTTATGCTTGCTGCAAACAACCTCCTCAAGCCTTCAGACGGAAAGCCCGTTGCCGTTCCTACACAGGATATGGTTCTCGGCTCATACTATCTTACTCTTGAAATTCCCGGCGCAAAGGGTGAGGGTAAGGTCTTCCGTGATGTTGACGAAGCAAGACTCGCTTATGACAGCGGCGTAATTGATCTTCACGCAAGGATCAAGGTTCGTATCACAAAGGAAATCGACGGCGAAAAGAAGTCAAAGATTATCGACACAACTCTCGGTAAGCTTATCTTCAATGATCCCGTTCCTCAGGATCTCGGCTTTATTGACAGATCAAATCCTGATGACATCTTCCGCCTTGAGGTTGAAGGCCTTGTTAACAAGAAGCTTCTCGGTAAGGTTATTTCAAGATGTATCCAGGTACACGGCACTGCAAAGACTGCAGAGGTTCTTGACAATGTTAAGAATCAGGGCTACAAGTACTCAACACAGAGCGGTATCACCGTTGCAGTCTGTGATGCTACAATTCCCGAGGCAAAGAAGGGTATTCTTGAAGAAACAGAGAATACCGTTGACGAAATCAACCGTAAATATAACAGAGGTCTTCTCAGTAATGAAGACCGTTCAAAGCAGGTTATCAAGGCCTGGGATATCTGTACAAGCCGTGTTGCAAATGCTCTCAGCGGCAGCTTTGAAAAGACAAATCCCATCTGGATGATGCTCGACTCCGGTGCCCGAGGCTCAGAAAGCCAGCTTCGTCAGCTTGCAGGTATGCGCGGTCTTATCGCCAACACCGCAGGTAAGACAATCGAGGTTCCCATCAGAGCTAACTACCGTGAAGGTCTTAACGTTCAGGAATACTTCATTTCATCCCGTGGTGCACGTAAAGGTCTTGCCGATACTGCTCTTCGTACCGCTGACTCAGGTTACCTTACACGTCGTCTTGTTGACGTTTCTCAGGAGGTTATCATCCGTGAAGAGGACTGCGGCTGCAGCGACGGTCTTGAGGTTTACGACATCATGGACGGTAACAGAATCCTTGAAAGCCTTTCAGAAAGACTTAAGGGCCGTTACCTTCTTGACAGTCTTGTTGATGATGAGACCGGTGAAATCATCATGTCAAATGACAAGATTATGACAGAAGCAGATGCCGAAAAGGTTGACGCTTACCTTACCGCAAAGATGAACAAGGCTCTTGACGAGGGCGCAAGCAAGGAAGATGCAGCAGCCTTCAGAAGAATCAAGATCCGTTCACTTCTCACCTGTGAATCAGACCACGGCGCTTGTATCAAGTGCTACGGTGCAAACCTTGCATCAGGTCAGCCTGTTACCGTTGGTGAAGCAGTCGGTATCATCGCTGCTCAGTCAATCGGTGAACCGGGTACACAGCTTACCATGAGAACCTTCCACACCGGTGGTGTTGCTTCAGGCGCCGACATCACACAGGGTCTTCCCCGTGTTGAAGAGCTCTTTGAAGCAAGAAAGCCCAAGACTCTTGCAATGCTTGCAGAGATTGACGGTGTTGTTTCCTTCGAGACAATCAAGAAGAACCCCCACATCGTTGTTACAAACGAAGAAACCGGCGAGAGAAAGGAATACTTCCTCACCTTCGGCGCAAGAGCCAGAGTTTCAGAGGGACAGCACGTTGTCAAGGGTGAAACACTCACTGAAGGTTCAATCGATCCCAGAGATGTTCTTGAGGTTCTCGGCGTGAATGCCGTTCACGACTATCTCATCAGCCAGGTACAGCTCACTTACCGTACTCAGGGTGTTGACATCAACGATAAGCACATTGAGGTTATCGCACGTCAGATGATGAGAAAGGTCAAGGTTGACGACGAGGGTGATACAAATCTTCTTCCCAACTCTGTCATTGACAAGAAGGAGCTCAAGAAGGCAAACGAGGAAGTCAGAAGAAGAGCAGCGGAAACAGGCGAGGAGCTCAGAGAAGCAACCTGCATCCCCGTTCTTATGGGTATCACCAAGGCTTCACTTGCAACAGACTCCTTCCTTTCAGCAGCATCCTTCCAGGAAACAACAAGAGTTCTTACAGATGCAGCAATCAAGGGTAAGGTTGATCCTCTTATGGGTCTTAAGGAAAATGTTATTATCGGTAAGCTTCTTCCCTCAGGTACAGGTATGAAGTGCTATAGTGATGTTGAAGTTGTCGATAACACATCAGAGGAAGAGCTTAACACTCTTCTTGCAAACATGTAAAAAAAACGCCCCTCGGAGTACCTTTCATAAGGAAGTTGGTACCCCGAGGTGGCTTTTGTAGTAAAAATATTGATTTTTCACGGTGTAGCTTATGCTATGCCGTTTTTTCTGGCTCTTTGTCAATAGTTGGGGTAAAGAGTTAAAACAGAATTATCAATCAAGCAGTTGTAATTAAGCAGCTGCTTGATTTTTGTTTAAGTATTGATGAGAAAAAATATGTAAAATACGATTTCTGAATCGTCTGAAATTTT
>JAZSAM010000002.1:0-5831 GCA_045601905.1 Acutalibacteraceae bacterium
AAAAAAGTGCAGACCGCATAAAACAAGATAACTAAAGGGTTTCTTTCGGTATTGAACTACCAAAGAAACCCTTTAAACAATAAAAATTATTAAAAGAGGCAAAAACAAGGTTTTTGCGTTTTATGCTATAAACAAACCTCGCCCTCGGAGTACTCTGTACGCCGTCGGGTAACCCAAAATAAAGCAAAAAGCTTTATTCTGGCTCGGTTTGTTCATTCTGCGCATTTTTCCTGGCCCCTAAAAAAGGGGATGTAAAAAAACGAGTTTTTTTACATCCCCTCATCTTTATTCTGATTTATTTGCTGCTTGCGTAATTCATAAGTGTTATTGCTGCCTGACCGCGTGTAACGGCTGAAACAATGCCGAAGGGACCGTCAGCAAAGAATGTGCTTACAAAGAGTGAGAAGCCCTTTACAAAGCCGGAGATTCCGCTGTTAGTGGCTGTTACTGCGTTGAACATTGCAACTGCAAGAGCGCCACGTGAAACAACTGAAGCTGTATTTGAGGTGAGATTCTCTACACCTGTAATTGCATAAAGAGCTCTTTCGAGATCTGCTGCGGCGAGCTTTTCTTCGGGAGCAAACTCAGTTGCTGAAACACCGCTCATGATGTCGTTGCGGTAAAGATACTCAACTGCGTTGTAGTACTTTGATGTCTTTTCAATATCTGTGAAGGGGAAAGATGAATCGGGAAGAGCTTCGAGAATTCTGTCGGCAATGAATCTGTGACCGCCGTTGGGTGTACGGCTGGGATGGAATTCTTCACAGAGAGTACCCTTTGTGTCAACAAAGATATAACCGTATTTGCTTGCACCTTCCTTCATCGGTGTGTTTGCAAAATCAGCAACGGTCTGACCGATTGTCTGCTTGAGCTCGGTAACCTTGGGATCTTCGTTTTCATTTACGGTAACCTTGTCGGAGTCGGGATCCTGAAGAGAATTGTCGAACATACCGATAACAAGAAGAGTTACATCGGGATTGAGAGCAAGAATATCCTCAATCATATAGTTCCAGTTAATAAAATAGTTTCTAAGACCTGTTTCAAGTGCCTTGGGTAAAGCCTGTGCGATGTCGGGAAGAGCCCCGCAAAGAGCTGCGATGTCAATGATTGAATCAAGTGTATTTTCTGTGGTACCTGCAGTTTCAAGATACTTCTTTACTTCCTCCATGAACTCCTCGTTCACTTCTTCCTGCTTGTCCATCTCTTCCATAACGTGCCAGCCGAGGAATGAGCCCCAGTCGTTGCCGCCGACGTTAAGTGTTATGAGATCTGTTTTCTTGATAGCCTCAATCATTGCAGGTGCATGCACTGTATCCATAAGCTCCTTATCGATTGAATAGTAGAGGAAGCGGTCGGGCTCAAAATCTTCTTCAAGAATGTAACGCATTTCAATTGTTCTGAATCCGATACATGCCATAGGATAGTAGTCCTCGTCAGCAAGGCCGAGATCCTTTGCTACGAGATCGCCGTAAGAACCGGGAACACGCACGAAGCGTGATTCGATGTCCTCAACATCACTCCAGCCGCTTGCAATACTGTCACCGAGAAGAACGTATGACTTATATCCGGAAACATCCTTGTCACCGAAGTCATATGCATAGCAGGTAAGCATACCCGAAAGCATAACAAGTGTGAGGAAAACTGCTGCAGATTTCTTTAAGAAGTTTTTCATTTCTTTTACCTCCGTTTGTGTGATTCATTGTTTGTTTACAATTCATAATCATAATACTATATTTTTCATTTATAGTCAAGCAGTTTTTTGTTATCTTGCCAAAAAGAAAAACTTATGATAAAATGAACAAAAAGAAAAAAGAAGAAAAATGGAGTTGCTTGATAACAGTAGCAAGCATTTACTGTCTGGGAGGATCTGAATCTTGTCCGTCTGGAAAAGGAAATGAAAAAGCTCAGTAAGCAGAAATAATTTTTGTTTGCCCTTTATTTTTGCTTTATTTAATGGTATAATTTCCAAAACATAAACAAAGGAGAAAGAATTATGACTATAATGTCAATCACAAGATTTTTAACGGCAATGCTTATGGTTATTGTCAATCTTTTCAATTACGCCTTCAACGACTACGCTTACCCTGCAGTAAGCATGTCAGGAGCTTATGTTTTCTGCTACTTTACGGGTAATGAGGTTGACGAGCAGACAATCCACCTTGCAGTCAGCACCGACGGCTACAACTTCAAGGCACTCAACGACAACAACAAAATCATCAATCAGACACAAGGTACCGGCTGTGTGCGTGACCCTTACATCTTCAAAGCAGTGGATGAAGAAGGTAAGGATTGCTATTACATTGTTGCAACGGATATGAACGCTCTTGACGGCTGGACCTCCAACCACAGAATCATTTTCTGGAAATCCTATGACCTTATCAACTGGGAGGATGAATTCCTTCTTGATTTCCGTGATTTTGAAGGCTTCGAAAACTGTAACCGCGCCTGGGCTCCTCAGGTGATCTGGGATGAAGCTGAAGGCAAATATATGCTTTACCTTGCTCTTTCAGAGTGGGATGATCCCGAAACCCCCGAAAACGAGGACATCGCCCAGCATTATTACCTTTACACAACAGATTTCAAAAGCTTTACCGATCCTGAGTACCTTTACGGCAGACGCACTGAAGCAGGCACAAGAGAAGACGGCTGGAACTACAGCGGTGTTCAGTGCATTGACGGTGATATGATTTACAACAAAAAGGACGGCTATTACTACCTTTACTTCAAGGAAGACCTTACACAGAAAATTGCTTATGTAAGATCAAAAAGTGCAAAAGGCCCCTTCAACGAGGATTACACAATCTGCTCACTCAACTGGTTCGGTGTTGAAGGAAGCACAATGTATAACATCACCGGTACAAACGCCTGGATGATGATTATGGATGAGTACGGTGAAGGCACCTTCTTTGCGCAGATGACAAGAGATTTTGAAAGCTTCCGTCAGGTGCAAAGAGCAAGATATTCCGTAAATCATCTCAAGCCCCGTCACGGCTCCGTTGTTGCAATCAGCGAGGCAGAATACTACGCACTCGTTGACGCCTACGGCGCACAGGAAATCCCCAAGAAATAAAAATTCAAGACGGATAGCTCTCTTTGATGCTGATTGAAATTTACATATACTTACAAAATCGTCCAAAGCATCGAACTTTGGACGATTTCAGCATTGTTCTGTTTTCTTAGCAATAAGAAGGTCTGCCTGCATTCTTTTAATGTCAGTTAAAAATTTTTTATAAATTGTGAAAGGATTTGCCTTTCTCATTCGTATTACTTATGAATTCACCGGTGAGTTCATAAAAATTTCCAATACGGAGGTAATAAGAATGAAAAAAATCTCAGCACTTATCGTAACTGCGATACTTCTCGTATCGTCAGCTGTTGTCCCTGCTTCAGCTTACGGCAGAGCGCACAACAGAAATTGTACAAGCACTTGCACAGGCTTTGTAGACACAGACAAGGACGGCGTATGTGACAACAAGGAAGCTGCCAACAAAAAGGCTGCAAAGAAAAAAGCTGCAGCGAAGAAGAAGGCTGCTGCAAAGAAAAAGGCTGCTGCAAAAAAGAACGCTGCAAAAAAGCAGAACTGCACAAGATTTGTTGATAAAAACAAGGACGGCATCTGCGACAACAAGCCCGCTTCAAACAAGCAAAACGGTTTAAACTTCATTGACAAAAACAATGACGGTATCTGCGATAACAGAACTTCCGCAGGCAAAGGCTACGGTTGTTGCCGAAACAGATAAGTAAACACTAAAAACAAAGAAAGGAGGTCGGAATATGCGAAGTGAAGAGGAAGCAAACATTGCTATAGAAAAATACGCCGATACTGTTCGCCGTATTTGTATGGTAAATCTGAAAAACTACGCAGATACAGAAGATGTTTTTCAGACTGTGTTTCTCAAGTATATTCTGTCCTCCAAGGCTTTTGAAAGTGAAGAGCATGAAAAAGCATGGTTCATCCGTGTGACAATGAATGCCTGCAAGGACATTTTCAAAAGCTTTTTTCGTTCAAGAACCGAACCTCTCGAAGCACTTGAGGCTTACAGCGGAGAGCTTTCACCCGAAGCAAGCGAGCTTCTTATCACAGTCCTTGCACTCCCGGAAAAGTATCGTCAGGTAATTTACCTTTTTTATTATGAGGGGTATTCAGCCGCGGAAATCGGGAAAATTCTCGGCAAAAAGACAAACACAGTATACACTCTTTTATCAAGAGCAAAAAAACTACTTAAAGACGAATTGGCAGGTGAATATTATGGATGAAAAAATCAAAAAAGCCTTTGACGAGATCCGGGCCGAGCAGGCGCTTAAAACCTCAACAAAATACTTCATTTACGAAAAATTCAATGCTCCGTCAGAAAATAAAAAGAGCTCATCAATACGAAAACCTCTTTCCGCTGTGGTCGCCGTTTTCGCCCTGCTTCTCTGTGCCGCAATTTTCACCTACAGTATTCCTGTCAGTGCAATAAGTGTCGATTCCGACACCGGTTCGGTTGAGCTTGGAGTGAACTGCTTTGACAAGGTTGTTAAGGTGACCTGCTTTGATGACGGCTGTGAATTTGAAGATAAGGGCCTCAGAAACAAAAACTACAAGGATGCGGTTTCCATTGTTCTTGAAAATGACAAATCGGCAACACTTACCGTAAGCTGTAAAAACGGCAACGAGTGTGAAAAAATGGCTGAGGAAATCCGCAACTGCAAAGCAAATGATGACGAACCCCTTGAATGCGTAACCGGACATCACGGTACATCAGAAGCAGCACACGAGCACGGCATCAGCACAGGAAAGTACAACGCCTATCTTCAGCTTAAGGAATACGAGCCGGAAATTACCGTTGAGGAAATTAAGGGACTTTCAATGAAGGAAATCCGTCAGAGAATCAGTGCTCACTGTGATTCCGATGATACAAAAAGCACCGATGTTTCCTGCGAGCCGTCACACGCTCACAACAAAGAGGGACACGGAGCAGGCAACGGGAAAAACCACCACGGGAATAGGTGATGCGATGCATTCTGCTCATATGCCTAAGGCGTATATCATCGCTCGAAGAGTGATATCATATCGAAGATATATCACCCGTTCCGCAAGGAACGGATATCATTCAAAAAACGCACCTTTGTCGGTAGACAAAAGTGCGTTTTTTGTTGCGAAAGGGTAACCAAACGGAGCAAAATCGAGATAAAAGTAAGCAAAAGTAGTGTAGCAATCAAAAATATTGCTTATACTCCGGTTCTGCTTTTAATTCATTAAGCAATTCGTCTATATTTTCAAAAACGGATTTTCCGACAATCCCTCTAAACGGTTCCCACATTGCAGGTAGCACATTGTCGTCTGAACAAATATATTTCCATTCGTCTTCATCGTACTGATAGATTGCTTCCTGTTGATAAGTGAAAAACTCCTTTTCGTCCTTCAGTACAACATATCTCATCGAGCGATCTTTTGAATAAATCACTTTTACAACTTCATCAGAAAATGCATCAAGATGCTTGTCGTGCATCATTTCAACAACAGTTTCCCATGAAGGCCTTGGCGGTATTTCTACCACGGGTTTCTTCTTAAACAGTTTTGTTAAGAAGTTCATTTCGTGCTCTCCTTTGCGGTATTGATGGATGCAATCAAGATGCGGCGGATTGTTCCGCATTGATTATAGAGATCAACAGTTGTTTCTCTGTTCAGAATGTCGGATTTTACAAACAGCTCCAACCAGTATTCAGTCTCGTAACACTCTTTTAAGGCAATTTGCAATTTGGCAATAAAGTCAGGCTTTCCGTGTGCATAATTTGCCTCATGGATATTTGCACCAATTGAGGTGGCAGAACGCTCCAATTGATTG
>JAZSAM010000003.1:0-25965 GCA_045601905.1 Acutalibacteraceae bacterium
TGATTTTCTGAACCTCGTCAAAGGTCTTTTCAACATCATCAAAATGCTTGCAGGTGTTAAGTGCGTTCTGTACGTCAAAGTAAGTTACCTTTTTGCAGTTGCAGATTGTGTAGTCAAACATAAATAATACCTTCCTTTATGGTTTATGTAGTAGGGGAGGAGGTTATCCTCCCCGAAGAGAATCAGCCAAAGTATCTGTTAAGAAGACCTTCAAATGCCTTGCCGTGTCTTGCTTCGTCACAAAAAACCTTGATTTTACAAGGGGATTTTGAGTTATATCCCAAGCAAATCCCAAATAAAACATTTTTGTATATAAGTAAAATTGAGGATTTTGTTGTTTTATTATGCAGGAGTTTTCGTATAAGTACCAATTTTTGTAAACATTCATATATTATGAAATTTTTTTCTTTTATTTTGAAAAATCGATAGTTTTATTTATTTTTTTTACAATATAAAAGAAAAAACAAATTAAACACTTGAAATAAAGTCTAAAATATGTTATCATGACATGAAAAATTATTTTATATATTGTTTGATATTTGGCTGTATAAGTTTTTTAGTTAAATCAAGTTGTTGTATATAGGAGGAGCATTACATATGGATAATAATGTTAATGCAGAAAAAGTGTCTAGAGATTATTATGTTATAGATATGGCTCACATAATAAAGGTTATCTGGAAAAAGGTGTGGTTTGTTGCTGTTGCATGCATATTAACTGCTGTTTTAGGATTTTGTTTGGCTACTTTTGCCATTACACCTAAATATGCATCATCAATAATGCTTTATGTTAATAACAGCTCTTTCGATGTTGGTGATCTCGGCTTTAGTATCAGCTCTTCAGAGCTTACAGCAGCTCAGAGTCTGGCGAAAACATACACGGTTTTGCTTAAAAACCGTACAACGCTAAACAGACTTATTGAGCAGACAGGTGTTAATTACACCTGGGAGGATCTTTACGATATGATTGAGTCGGCTCCTGTTAATGAAACAGAGGTTATGCAGGTTACAGTAACCTGCGAAAACCCGTATGATGCCAGGGAAATTGCAAACGGTATTGCAAAGGTTCTCCCTCAGCGTGTAGCCGAAATCGTTGAAGGCGCTTCCATGGAGGTTGTTGATTCAGCGGTGGTTGATACGGAAAAGGTTTCTCCCAGTATTACAATTTTTACCGTTGTAGGATTTATACTCGGAGCGATTGCCTCGGTTGTGATTCTTATAGTAACTGCGCTTATGGATAATACAGTTCACGATGAAGAATACGTTATAAATACATACCAGTATCCCATTCTTGCAAAGATTCCCAATCTTCTTGATATGGGAAACAAGAAGTATGGATACTATTACAAGAAAGATGTAAAAAATAAAGGGAGGAGATAAGTAATGGAAACTAAAAGAAAGAAAAAAGGTCTCTTCGCTATAACGGATGATCAGAAAACTCTTCATAGAAATCTTGAGTTTACTGCAACGGAGCAGTACAAACTTCTGAGAACCAATCTTTCGTTTACTCTGCCTGAGAAAGAGGGCTGCAGTATCATCGGTGTGACTAGTTCTATGAGAGGTGAAGGCAAGAGTACGACGGCGGTAAATCTTTCTTATGTTTTGGCTGAAAGCAGAAAAAGAGTTATTCTCATTGATGGTGACCTGAGAATTCCTTCCGTGGCAAGGAAAATGAAGATAAACTCCACTCCCGGCTTGGCCGATATGTTCAGAGGTAAGGAAAATATTGATCTGGCCGCGTTTAAGTCCCCATTCCTTTCCAACTGGTATATCATTCCTGCCGGAACCTTGCCTCCTAATCCTTCGGAAATACTTGGTTCGCGTCGAATGAAATCTATTCTAGAGGCTTTTGCAGCTAATTTCGATTATATAGTTATAGATCTTCCTCCGGTTAACATTGTTTCGGATGCTTTGGCAATTTCCAAATATATTGACGGAATGATAGTGGTAATTAGAGAAGAATATACTGAAAAGAGAGAGCTTGAAACCTGTTTCCGGCAGTTGAGACTTTCAAATGTAAATGTTCTCGGCTGTGTTATGAACGAAACAAATAGCGAGAAGGGCTACTACAGTAAATATAGGTACAAGCGTTATTACAAGTATTACAAAACTTATGGAAATTACGATTCTGTAAAAGGTCCTTAAAAGGGAGGTTTAGGTATGATTGATTTTCATACACACATTCTTCCCGGGGTTGACGACGGAAGCCGTGATCGTAAAGAAAGCAATGAGCTACTTATTATGCTTAAAAATCAAGGTGTAAAAACAGTTATTGCAACGCCTCATTTTTATGCCAATGACGAATCTGTGGATAGTTTTATTGAACGCAGAATCAAATCATATGTTGAGATAGAAGATCTTTTCGACGAAGACTTCAGATGTGTTTTAGGTGCGGAAGTTAAATATTATAACGGAATCAGTTGTCTTGAAGATTTAAAAAAGCTTCGTATAGAAGGAAGCAAATTCTTACTTTTGGAGATGCCTTTTAGGCAATGGACTCAATACGATATAAAAGAGGTTATTGAGATTGCAGGAAATCTGAATATTACTCTTGTACTTGCTCACATAGAAAGATATATTTCTATGCAGAAAAAAAGTGTCCTTCAGGAGCTTCTCAGCAATGGAGTTTTGTTCCAGAGTAATGCGAGTTTTTTTAGCGGATACTTGTCCAAAAACAAGGCATTGAAAATGATACATAACAATCAGATTCACTTTATTGGTTCAGATTGTCACAATATGTCAGACAGAGCTCCTAAAATCGGGAATGCTGTTTTGACAATAAAAAAGAGATACGGCGAAGATTTTTTAAAAGAATATGTAAATTATGGGAACGAGTTGTTCCTGCAAAATAAAATTCAATAAATTAATTGAAAGGATGAATTAATTATGAAAAAAATCACAGCACTCTTACTTATGGTAGCAATGGTATTTACTCTCAGTGTTACAGCATTTGCAAGCTTTGTTTCAAGTCCTTCAGCAAATCTTGCTCCCGAGGTTTTAGAGTTTGAAACACAGACAAAAGGTTGCAGCGCTTATCTTAAAGTTACATCATATGCAGACAGAAACAATCTTAGCGACGAAGAGATTGAATTGCTCGAAAAAGCTTACGGACAGATTGCTGGAACAGAAAGCAATAAAACTCTTGGTGAAGCAATGAAAAAGATTGCCGAAGAAAAGGGCTTCAATGCAGAAGATTTATCTGTAAGTGATCTTTTCTTCATCAGTTACGAAGGTTGTGAAACTCACGAAATGGATGATCATAAAGGCTTCAAGATTACTTTGAAAGCTGACACTGTTGGTAACTTAGCAGGTCTTTTATACTTTGACGGTGAAACTTGGAAGTCAATTGAAATTCTCGAATATGATGCTGAAAACGGAACGGTTACTTTTATCGTAGATGCAATTGGTTGTTTTGCCTTTGTAGTTGATAAGTACTCTGCTCCAAACACTGGCGACAGTTCAAATGCATTTGCATGGATGATTGTAGCACTTTTCGGTGTTGTATCTACTTGCCTTTGCACATTACCTAAGAAGTGCAGATCATGAATACATTAAAAAATAAAAAGGACAAAAGGGCAGTAATTCTTCGATCGGGAATCATTGCTCTTTCGGTCGTCTTATTAATTACCTCCTTTTTCATGTTTATAAAGGAATGGGAAAAGGATTACGGACGTTTTCAGGAGAGCACAGAGGTATTGGACAAGGATCTTTCTTATAACGGTAAGCAGTATGCCTACAAGGAAAACCTTGAAACCATTCTTCTGCTCGGTCTTGATAAGTTCAGCAATGAAGACAGCGGATATAATAATGACAAGCAGGCAGACTTCCTTATGCTTCTTGTTATAGACCATTCTGCAAAAGCCTGTTATCCCATCCATATTAACCGCGATTCAATGGTAAATATAGATGTTTTAGGTGTTGCGGGGGATAAAATAGGAACAGTTAAAAAGCAGATTGCCCTTTCTCACACTTACGGAAACGGCAGAGAGGTAAGCTGCCGAAATGCGGCTAACGCTGTTTCTAATATGCTGTTCGGTGTGGAAATTGATCATTATGTTTCCGTAACAATGGATGCAGTTTCAGTATACAACGACTTTGTAGGCGGAGTAGAGGTTGAAATTCTTGATGATTTCACAGGAATTGACGATGCAATGGTGCAAGGTGAGGTTGTTAAGCTGACAGGTGATCAGGCTCTCAGATATGTTCGTTCCAGAAACGGTCTGGACGATTCTACAAACAACAACAGAATGAAGCGTCAGAAGCAGTATCTGGAGGCTTTATATGAAAAGTCACGTGCACTTTCTGCAGCCGATGAAGGCTTTATACAGAAGGCTGCCCTTAAGGTAACCGACTATATTGTTTCAGACTGCTCTGTGAATAAATTGGAGAGTCTTGTTAAAACAATCTCTTCTTATGAGCGTTCCGAAATCATAAATTTTGAAGGCGAAACAATCCGCGGTGAAGAATTTATGGAGTTTTATCCTGACGAAGCTATGCTCAAGGAAGTAGTTGTAGGCTGTTTCT
This sequence comes from Acutalibacteraceae bacterium, assembly GCA_045601905.1. Lineage (GTDB taxonomy): Bacteria > Bacillota > Clostridia > Oscillospirales > Acutalibacteraceae > UBA6857. The sequence continues at coordinate 4,522 of JAZSAM010000003.1, forward strand.
ATAAGGAAAAAGCGTAACTGTTTAATGTAAAAGAGGATTTAACGTATTATGATAACTGTAAGAACAAAAACCCTTATTCTTATAGCTTGCATAGCAGAGTGCTTTCTCATTCTGGGTGCTCAGTTTATAGGAAATACAATGCTCCTTTTACCTGTCATAGGTCTTTTTGTGGCCTTGATAGCCTGGGCGGCAATTAAGGGTATGGCAGTGCCTGCGTTGTTGTTTTTTATGCCCTTTGCTTCCATTATAAAATTACAGCCGGGTACAGTTTCATTTTTTACGATAGCTCTTTTGGCCGTTTATTTAATTTACTTTGTAAAGGGTATCAGAAACGTTTATGTATATCATTTTGTCCCGGGCCTTTGCCTTATAGGCCTTGCATTAGCGATAAAAACTCTTAACGGATATTCTATAGATAACAGCTTTATTCTTTTTGCAGCATCTATTCTGCTGGTGCCGTTTCTTATCAGAGAATTTAATGTACAGTACGATCTTTACTGGCTTACGGTTTTCTTTGCATTAGGAATTATCATTGCGGCAATCACTGCTAAATACCTTTTGATTTTTCCTTCCTTTTCAAAATTTGTAGGAAACGTTATCAGCTTCGGCGTGGTCAGAAGATCAGGTTATTACGGTGACCCGAACTTTTATTCCGCACATATAACGGCGGCATTAAGCGGTGCGTTGGTTCTGCTTCTTAATAACAACAGAAGAAAAAGAGTTGTTATTATCATTCTTTTATCAATAGTTCTGGTATATTGCGGCTTTATGTCAGTTTCCAAGTCATTTATCTTGGTTACCATGGCACTTTTCCTTGTTTGGTTGATTGAATTTATGTTCATCAAGGGCAGGGTATCAACAAAGCTGATGATAATTTTCACCTTTTTGATTGCGGCGGCATTTTTGCTGTCAACAACGGTGTTTACTGATCTTATCGGCATGGTGCTCACCCGTTTTAAGGGGGCAAGCAATATATCCGATTTCACAACCGGACGAACCGAAATCTGGTTGAATTATATAGAAGCATTTATTGATAAGCCGCTTCTGCTTTTATTCGGAAAAGGCTTTACGTCGCTTCTTATTTTTGAAAAAGCTACTCACAGCACAATAATTCAGGCTGTTTATCAGTTCGGGCTTGTAGGCTGTGTATTTTTCGTAGGTTGGTTTTTCTGCTATTTCCGTATGTTTTTACAGCGTACAAAACCGGTTATGTCTGATATAGCTCAGATGTTTATTCTCTTGTTGGGCATATTCGGCCCGTGGGTGGCGTTGGATGTTCTGTTCTTTGATGAATTATTCCTTATGCCCATTTATATGTGTGTTGGCATAAGCTTTATAGAACAAAGCAGAATTATTAAAGGACGGATTGAATAATAAATTGGAGTTGAAGAAATGATTGAACGTATAAAGGATTCAAACGAACCCCTTGTATCTGTTATTATGCCTGTGCATAACGGTGAAGCATATATCAAAGCCGCTATACAGTCCGTAATGAATCAGAGCTACAGCAATTGGGAGCTGTTCGTTATTGATGACTGTTCAACCGACAATACTCAGGTAATTCTCGAAGATCTTTCCCGTGAGGATGAAAGAGTGAAATTCATTAAAAATCCTGAAAATATAGGCACGGCAAAAACCCGTAACAGAGGTCTGGAGCTTTGCAATGGGGATTATGTGGCTTTTCTTGATGCGGATGATGTCTGGAAAGCAGATAAGCTTACACTTCAGCTGAAAAAGCTTTGTCAGGAAAATGCAGATTTTGTGTATTCATCTTACGCTATTGTTGATGAAGACGGACAAAAAAGCAGGTCATCATATATAGTTTCCGAAACCGTTTCATTTGAAGGGCTTCTGAAAGAAAACATTATCGGCTGTTCCACGGTTATTTTAAGCAGAGAGCTGGCTGATAAGTACAGATTTAAAGAAGATTATTACCACGAGGATTATTGCTTATGGCTTAATATTCTCCGTGAAGGATATAAAGGAGCAGGATGCTCTGAGGTTCTGGTTGAGTGGAGGCTTATAACAAACTCACGTTCCTTTAATAAGCGCAACAGTGCTCTTTACCGTTGGAAAATTTACAGAGAATATCTTAATTTATCACTTTTCAAAAGTGTGAGGTTGTTTTTCTCTTATTTTATCAGTGGTATAAAAAAATATTACAGTTAATTGTTTGGAGTGAGAGATGTGACAATAGAAAAAGAAAAAAATGTTGCTTCTCTCGAAGAACATCAGGCGGCAATTTATTTGCTGCTTGAGGAATTTGACAGAGTTTGCAAGGCTCTTGATATTCCTTATATTTTATTTGCCGGAACAATGTTAGGTGCAGTAAGACATGAGGGCTTTATACCATGGGACGATGATCTTGATATTCTGATGCTGCGTGAGGATTATAACCGTTTTCTTCAGAATGCTGAAAAGGTTATGGATAAAGAAAAATTCTATATCCAAAAAGAATTTTCAGAGCATTGGCCTATGTTCTTTTCAAAGCTGCGCTTGAACGGCACAACATGTCTTGAAAAATATCATCCCAAGGATAAGAACATTCACCACGGTGTGTATATTGATATTTTTCCCTGCGATAACACATATAAAACTTCATTTGGAAAAAAGCTTCAGTTTTTAGCTTCAAAGGTTATAATTGCAAAGGCTCTTGATAAACGAGGTTATATAACTGACAGCCTTATCAAAAAAGTGTTTATTCAGGTGTGCAGGCTTTTGCCGTCAGCTCCTTTCCTTGCACTTGCCAAGGGTGGCTTTTCTGACAGCAGTGAAGTACATTCTTTTTTAGCGGCAGCAAAAAGTTATGATAAAAACATTTATCCCAGACAATATCTGACCAATAGGGTCAACCTGAAATTTGAAAATGAGTATTATCCTGTATCTGCGGAGTATGATAAGCTTCTGCAACTGCTATACGGTGATTATATGAGCTTACCTTCGCCTGATGAGTGCGAAGACAAAAGGCACGTTGTTTTAGTGGATTTACATCATTCTTATGAATATTATGAGAAGTATCATAAGGAGCTGGAATTTGATGTGCTTACAAAATGTATACGTTAGTAATTAACAAGAAGGTATATTATGAAGAAAAAGAAAGAGTTAGCAATAATAGTAACGATATCCCTTGTAATGGTTGCAATAGGATTTCTTATCGGTTACAGCATGGCAGGCAAGTCTGATACATCTTCAGTTACTGCTTCAGCAGATGCTTCACAGACCTCAGACGCTTTACAGTCAACAGAGGCTTCACAAGCAAGTGGTGTTTCTCAGACACAGGCAATTTCACCTACAGTTAAAGAAACACAGACTGAGGCTACCGTTGTAACAAATCAGCCTTCAAAAGCTGCCTTATCAATTATGTCAATTACCGAAGACGGAGATTGGATAGTTGTTGAGACCACCTATGGTGTTTTACGTTACCCCTTTGCTTTTTCAGATGTAATCGAAGTGGAGGCTTTCAATGAGGGCGAAACCTCGCAGCTTCGTTTTTACACCAAGATCGAAGGACAAAAAATAAAGAATTATACAATTCATTATAATGATAATGAAGGAACTGCCTTCGGAACACTTAAAAAGGAAAAGAAAATTCCTCTTTCAGTTGTGTTTGAAGAGCCTCCTGCAGAGCTTCAGGAGGATTGGAAAACCACCTTTTACGCTGTTCAGGAGACATTTAATGATGTTCTTAAATCAATGGAAGAAAACGAGAAGTTTTTTGGAGTGGATTCATAATGGCGTCAGATATAAAATTACAGGTTTTGGTTGCAACAATGCACCAAAAAGATTTTTCATTGGTTGACAAAATGAATATACGATGTGATGCTGTTATTGCAAATCAAGCTGATTGCAATGGTTTTTCGGAATCTGTTACTGAATTCGGTAAAGTAACTATGATAACAACGAATACACGAGGAGTAGGACTTAACAGGAACATTGCTTTGTTGGCTTCAAAGGCTGACATTCTTCTTTTGTCAGACGATGATATGGCATATAATGACGATATGCCTGAAAAGGTCATTGAGGCTTTTGAAAAAAATCCCGATGCTGATGTAATTATTTTTAGTGTTGACATTGTTAAAAACGGTGAAATTACCAAAAGAAGAAATAACTGCGGCAGGCTTCATGTCTGGAATTCAATGCGGTTTGGTACATATACTATGGCCGTCAGAAGAAGTTCTGTTATAAATAATAATATTACCTTTAGTCAATGCTTTGGCGGTGGCTGTGAATTCAGTGCGGGTGAAGACAGCTTATTTCTTAAAACCTGCTTTGATTATGGCTTGAAGGTTTTTTCAGATGATTATGTTTTGGGAAGATGTTGTAAAGATACATCTTCCTGGTTCAGAGGATATAACGAGAAATACTTTTATGATAAAGGTGTGCTTGTCCGCAAGCTGTTTCCTAAAACGGCGTATATTATGGTTCTGTATTTTGGAGCGTATTTTAAACGTGAAACGGACATAGGCTTGATTAAACGTCTTGAACTTGTTTATCGGGGTGTGTATGCCGGAAAGGACATGACACCATATATGAAGAAAAATGAAAAAAATAATTATAGTTAATAATAATATGAAGATCGGCGGTGTACAGAAAAGCCTGTACAATCTGCTGTGGTCAATAGATACGGTTGATGAATATGATGTTACGCTTTTACTTTTCAGCAAAACCGGAGATTATGTTGACATCTTGCCCGAGAGTGTGAGGGTTAAGGAATGTAAAGGACTTTTCCGATATCTCGGAAAGGGTCAGGGTGAGTTTAAAGGTAACCTTGCGGACTTTTTGCTGAGAGCTGTCTTTGCAGTAATCAGCAGGGTGATAAGCGGAAATTTTGCAATCAATTTATTGCTTTTTGGTGAGCCGAAGTTAAAAGAGGAATACGATTTTGCAATTTCTTTTTTACATAACGGTCAAAAAAATGCCTTCTACGGCGGCACGCAAAATTATGTACTCAAGAAAATAAAAGCCAAGAAAAAAATTGCTTTTATTCACGGAGATTATTGCAGCTGTGGGGCAAATCACAGTGAAAACAATAAATTGCTTGAAAAATTTGATCTTATCGTTGCTTGCTCTGACGGATGCAGGAAAATTCTTACCCGTGCAGTTCCGATTGTTGAAGATAAATGTGTTACAGTAAGAAACTTTAATCGTTTTGATGAGATAAGGTCTATGGCTTGTGAAGACCCGACAGAATATGACAGCTCGGTTACTAATGTGATTATGGTAGCACGACTGAGTCATACAAAGGGTATTGACAGAGCGATAAAAGCAATCTCATACTGTATAAAGAAGGATCACAAGGTAATGCTTCATATAGTCGGGGGAGGTTCCTTACAAGGTGCACTTCAGGAGCTTGCCAAGGATGAGGGTGTTGAAAAGAACGTAATATTTTACGGTGAACAGTCTAATCCTTACCGATATATGAAAAATGCAGATTTACTCTTAATGGCTTCGTATCATGAAGCAGCGCCTATGGTAATAGATGAAGCCAGATGTCTTTGCCTTCCCGTGTTGTCAACAAGAACAACATCAACGGACGAGATGATAACAGATGTAGACTCCGGTTGGGTTTGTGAAAATTCTCAGGAAGCTTTGAATGAAGCTCTTGATGCAATATTATCTGATAAAAATGCTCTTGCCAAGCTTAAAAACGAGCTTACGGCAAGACAAACCGATAACTCAACTGCACAAAAGCAGTTTGAAAAAATAATCAGGATATAACAGGATTTAATCCCTGTCAATATAAATATTTTTAAAATGGGAGATTATATAATGTCTAAGAAATTACCCAGAAAAATTTTATCCTTGATGTTGGCAGCACTGATGCTTTTCAGTCTGATTCCGATGTCAGCATCTGCATTCGGCAGCGTAAATAATTACGATGATTTCCTTTCTGCTTTTAAGCAGCTGGAAGCTTATGCAGAATCATTTTACGCTGGAAATTCGTCAAAGAGTAAAGGTGAGCTTGTTCTTAACTTTGTAAGAACAGGTGTTGAACGTTACCTTGACGATAACTGGACTACTCTTGCAGGCCAGGAAATTACTGAGTTTACAGCTTATGTTGAGGCTCAGGACAATGCCAACGGTACAAGCGTAATGAATCTTCGTGATATTATCATCGATGATTTTAAGCTTCCCAACGGCGATCAGGTTGACTTTGGTCATATGTTCGGCACAATGAACATTTCCTACATCAACAAGTCAAACGTAAGTACACCTGACCTTTCAGGTTGGGCAGGCGATCTTTGTGACCTTCTTTATTACTGTGCAAGAGAAACAGTGGTAAAGGGCAACTCAGTGGAAGAAAAGGCCGCCTATATTCTTGAAAACTGCTTTGGCATTGATGCTGATGATGCCTTTGGTTGGGACGACTTTTACGGCGATATGGATGCTTATTATATGATTAATGAGTATCTTGCCGGTAACGGCTCCTTCAGTGAGCTTTTTGAGATTTACTTCACTCAGGAGCTTGACGATTCAGACCGTGCTGCATACTTCCTTAACAACCGTTTCCCCGGTAAGACAACAAAAAAGGAAGTACGTGACGCTATTTATGATGCATACCGTGTAAATATCGGTATCCAGATGCTTGAAGCCGGCAGAGGCATTTCTGAACAGACAGAGCTTCGTAAGGCAGCCTGCTATGCTTTTGCAGATTATCTTTTCTCACAGGCTGACGGACGTCTTGAAGGCGGAAATGAAGAAGACGACAGCGGTGACGAGGAATTTCCCGATAACGGTTACTACTCAATTTTCTCTTCAACAGAATCAATTCTCGCTCCCGGTGTTACTCAGCAGATTAATTACGCAATGTCTGCTGACGGAAACCAGATGGTTTATTACATAGCAACCGTTGATGTTAACCGTGACGATCTTACCATTATGGCTAACTACAACAACAACGACCCCTCAAAGGGCTGGGCAATGCAGAGAGTGCAGGACCAGGTTGCCGCAATGGTAAAGAATCATGCCGATGTTGAAAACTTCCGCCCCGTTGTTGCGATCAACGGTGACGGCTTCAACACATCAACAGGTAAGCCCGGCGGACTTCTAGTTATGGAAGGCGTTGAGTGGCATCCCGTTGACGGTGACGGCTTCTTTGCAATCCTCAAGGACGGTTCTGCAATGATCGGAACTCAGGCAGAATACGCAACCTACAAGGATCAGATTCAGGAAGCAATCGGTGCTTTCGGTGCAACTCTTGTTAAGGACGGCAAGATTGCCGTTAACAAAAACAGCCAGTACTACACTACACGTGCAAGCCGTACCGCTATCGGTATCAAGGCCGACGGTTCAGTTGTAATGATGGTTCTTGACGGTCGTCAGGCACCCTTCTCATGCGGCGGTTCAATGGAAGAAATTGCACAGATTATGTATGAAGCAGGCTGTGTTCACGCTGTTAACCTTGACGGCGGCGGATCCACCACATATATGTCAAAGCCGGAAGGCAGTAATGAAATCAAGGTTGTTAACCGTCCCTCCGACGGTTACGCAAGAAGCGTTGCTGCAACTCTTGTTGCTGTTTCCACAGCAAAGCCCTCCGATGAGTTTGACCGTGCCATCATTGAGTCAGAATATGACTACCTTACCGTTGGCACTTCACTTGAGTTAACTGCAGTCGGCGTTAACAACATCGGTTCCTCAGCTACTATTCCCGAGGGTGCTGCATGGACCGTTTCAGATGAAAGCATCGGCACAATCACACCCGACGGTGTGTTCACCGCTACCGAAAACGGTGACGTAACCGTTGAGCTTGTTCTTGACGGCGCAGTTGTCGGCAGCAAGGAATTACATGTTGTTATTCCTGATGCGCTTAAATTCGCAGAAGAAAAAATGAACATTATGTTTGGTGTTCCTGTGAAGTTACCTTTGGAAGCATATTATAATGGTAATCTTGTTGCTTTTAGTGATACAGATGTTGAAATGTTATTGACAGATGAGAATGCTGGTGAGTTTGATGGTCTTTATTTCACTGCCGACCCGGAAAATTCTATCAGAAACTTTCAAGCAGTAGGTTTCTTGCTTCTTTCAGAAACAGAAGAGATATATGCTATAATGTCGCTTTCAGCTTTCAATGAAGATGAAATTGTTTTCGATTTTGACAAGGCAACAGCAGGCAATCGTACACTTGCCTGGAACAGAGAAGTTATCAACGCTACAACTGAAGACGGTATGAATTATTCAATTACCGATATTGATGAGGATATTGAGTTAGGCTATACCTTTGCTCTTGATATGACGGCCATTGAACTTCCTCCTGTTCTTGAAGAGATTGCTTTCATGCTTCCCGGTTCCGATACAGGAGAGGCTACAGCATTTAACTATCTTCTTCAACTTGCAGAGCGTGTAAGTGTTCTTACAGAAGTAAGAATCACAGCTCAGTTTGACAAGGATGTTGAGGTTGATGCCTCTAAGCTTAAGATTGTCAACGATTATTTTGAGCTTAAGGAAGTAACCGTTGATGAAAACAACACTCTTACTATGATTTGTAACTGGATTGACAGAACAGAGCCAATTCCTCCTGAAACAGCAAATCCTGTATGTATTCTTACAGGTATCAAGGCTAAGCCTTCAGAGGGTGCAAAGTGGACTGATAATGAGCTTATTGTTATCAATACAGGTACTGTAAGCTATGATATTTATCTCAGAGCTTCTTCTCTTTATTCATTTGCTCAGAAAGTAGAAAATCAGCAGAAATATGGTCTTAAGCCTTATTCAACTGATCAGACGGGATACGAAAATGGCACAGAAAGCGGTGCTCACTTCGCTAATTCTTATGCAGAGTTTGAAGACAGCTTTATTCTCAATAATGAGGTTCGTCAGGGCTGGTATAAGCTCAACGGTAAGGATTATTACTTTGTAAATCACGAGGCTCTTACCGGAATTCAGTACATTCCTTCAAAGAATGATGCAAGCAAAAAGCTTTACTATGAATTTGATGAAAACGGTGTTTGTCTTGGCACTTGCACAGGTACAATTGAGCTTGACGGCAATCTTTACTACGCAAGAGACGGTGTAAGAACCGTAGGATGGGTTTCCGATTACGATGAAAACGGAAACACTGTTGACTATTACTTTGATCCCTATACAGGAAAAGCCGTTAACGGTAAATGCAAGGTTGAAGGCTACAATTATGAATTCACTGATTATGTTCTTACCAAGGGTGAACTTGTAAAGGATTCTGAGGGTACTCGCTACAGATGGGCAGGTCTTTGGGTAATGGGTAAGTGGTTTGAGGTTGACGGAAAATCATATCACGCTCCCAAATACAATCCTTATGTCGCAACAGGATATGTAAGTGTTGTTGGTAAGGATCTTGAAAGAAATTATCATCTCTTTGATGAAAACGGTGTATTCCAGGAGGATTACACAGGCCTTTATGATGTGGGAGATAAAACATATTTCCTTCGTGACGGTGTTCTTCAGATTGAGCCGGGTATTGTTTATTTTGAAGGCTATTATTATTACTTCTGTGCAAACAACAGTGCAATCAAGAATCGTACCTATTGGCCCACAAAGACAAACGGACTCCTTCCTGTTGGTCCCTATCAGTTTGATGAAAAGGGTAGAATTACCAATCCTCCCGTTGAAAATCCTGATACACCCGAATCACCCGAGGTTCCCGAATCACCCGCACTTCTTAACGGTATAGTTGAAAAGAACGGCGTTTATTACTATTACGAAAACGGAGCACTTAAGTACGGCGCAGGCCTTAAAAAGCTTACTGACGATAACGGTAAAGAATTTTACATCTATGTCCGTTCTAACGGTCAGCTTGCAACAGGTCATTATTGGGCAACAACCTCAAATGGTTTGCTTCCCGCTGCTGCTTATGACTTCGGAACAGACGGTAAGTATTATCCACCTGTAGCAGAAGAGCCTGACACACCCGAAACACCTGATACACCCGAAACTCCGGAAGAACCTGAAACTCCCACACCTCCCGAATTAAAGAACGGTATATACTATGAAAACGGAAAATATCGTTACTATAAGGACGGCAAGGTTGACTGGAATGCAGGTGTGGTTAAGCTTCTTGATGAAAACGGCAGAGAGTTTTATATCTATGTTCGTTCTTCAACAGGCTGCCTTGCAACAGGCGTTTATTGGCCTACCTTAACTAACGGACTTCTTTCTCTTGGTGCTTATGACTTCGGAACAGACGGCAGATATTATCCTCCCGTTGTAAATCCCGAGCCTGAACAGCCCGATATTCCTGATACTCCCGATCCGGAGCCTGAGGAACCCGACACACCCGAAGTTCCCGAGCCTGAGGTTAAAAACGGTATCTATTATGAAAACGGAAAATATCGTTACTATAAGGATGGCGTTAACGACTGGAATGCAGGTCTTGTAAAGCTTACCGATGAAAACGGAAAAGAGTTTTATATCTATGTTCGTTCTTCAACCGGAACTCTTGCAACAGGTATTTACTGGCCCACATTGACCAACGGTCTCTTACCCTGCAAGGGCTATGACTTCGGTACAGACGGCAGATATTATCCTGCCTGATTAATAAAATATAATCCGGCTTGCGAAAGTGAGCCGGAGTTATGAGAAATAAAAATTCATACGAAAGGAAAACACAATTATGAAAACATCATTTAAAAATCGTGTTTTAGCATTGTTTCTTTCAGTGCTGATGCTTGTAACAATGGTGCCTATGGTCACTGTTCCGGCAAGTGCAGCAACAACAAAAGATTTTTCAGGTTGCACAGTTGCAGATCTTGGCTTCAGTGTGACTGATGCTACCGGTTCAGGTAATGTTGCGCCTGTTGAAGCAAGTTGGGTAGCTATGGGAACAAATATTACCGGCTCACTTGTGGGAGCTCAAGGCAAAGGCTCTGGATTTGCATGGCGTGGTTATTATTATGAATCTACCACAACATTAACATTAACAAACAATAAAAAATCTGAGGCGGAATTGTCGTTTAAGTATAGTGTAACTACAGCAGGTTCTGCATTTGGTGATATTACAGTGAATGGTACCAAGTACACATCAAGCGTAGCTGATAAGAGTGTATCTGTGACATTGGCTGCAGGTGCAAGCGTTAAGGTTGTTCTTCATGTACCTGAAAGAAAGAAAGCTTTTTCAATGCCCGATCCTAATGGAGCATCTATTACTATCAGTGATATTAAATTGGTAGGTCAGGGCGGCGTTACTATAAGCTTTGCCTCTGATGAAAATGGTAGCTATACAGTACAAAATGCTACTGCAAGTACTGCAGTTACCGTCCCCGGTAGTGTTACTGCCAAATCTACTGACCGTTTCACAATGACGGCAACACCTGCAACCGGTTATGTATTTGCGGGTTGGTACAATGTAACAACCGGTAAATATCTTTCAGCCGATTTAACTTATACAACGCTTTTTGAAAAAGATTCGACTGTAACTGCCAAATTTATGAAACAATCTGACGGAGTTTACGGTGTTGGCAGTGCTGTGTTTACTGACCTTACTGCTGCAGCCCAGGCTGCTGAGTTCTCATCGGAAAAAACCGTTGTTCTTCTCAAGAACGCAACAATAACAGGCTCTCACACAATTCCTATGGGTGTAACTCTTCTTATTCCTTATGATGCTGCTCACACATTAAGCAAGGCAGTGCCTGTATCAGAAACTGTTAATCATAGCAGTACAAGTGCCGAAAATTATGTTAAGTATGAAAAGCCAAGTGCCTTCAGAACTCTTACCATGACAGACGGTTCAGAGCTTATAATTGAAGGTGAAATGAGCGTTAATGCAAAGCATGAATCTTGCGTAGGCGGTCAGATTTACGGAGGCCAGGTTCTTGGCAAATATGGCGAAATCAAAATGAACGGCAACTCAAAAATTACCGTAAAAAATGGAGCTACTGTTTATGCATGGGGTTATATATGGGGCTCAGGTTCTGTTGAAGCCCTTTCCGGTGCAACAATCTATGAAAAAATGCAGGTAACCGACTACAGAGGTGGTTCAAATACTTCTACTATTGCACTTCGTAACGGGTGGGGCAAATCTGACGGAGCATTTCCTTTTAATCAGTATTATATTCAGAACATTGAAGTAAAGGAAATTCTCCACGAGGGTGCAAAGCTGATGGCGCATGCTGCTGTTAACCTTTCAGGCGAAACTCCGGCTGAGGCAGCTGTTGAATTTATCGGTTCATCTTCCGCAATGTTCACCGTCCAGGGTGCAGTCATAACAAAGGAATATCATCCCGAAACGGACCGCCTTTCACTTTCAGTTGACGGTGATGAAAACAGCTATTGTGAAATCAACGGTATGAAGCTGTCCATGGGTACACTTTCTATCGATTCTGCCAATTACACTTTACCAATTAATTCAAATATTGACATCAACATCAATGCGGGCACAGCAGTTGTTAATCAGGAGCTTGTTCTTCAGCCCGGTGTAAAGGTTGTTGTTGGCAGTGATGCAATGCTTGTAAACAATGCCAATGTTTATATTATGGACTTGGACCAGTGGGGCGCATTTGTTTTCAGTGGAAAGCGCCAGCAGGCTGTTGTATATACACCCAGCCTCAATAAAGCTTCCACACGTACAATAAATTCTGATGCTGTGATGGATATTAACGGCTATGTAATGCCTATTGCAGGTGTTTATACAACTGCAGGTGGTGCTCAGATTATCAGTTCAGAAAAAACAGGTGTTATTGAATTCTATGCAGATGCAGCTTCTGACAGCACAGTTGCACAGTTGACTGGCGGTACAGATGTTAATAAAATTTCTGTTACTTCTGCTAAGCTTAAAAATGGTGGTCTTAACGGCACAACTTTTGTTGAAACAAAGGGATCAAAAGAAGGTGCAGTATATGGCTACTGTTCAAATTGTGATGTCTGGGCTGATGAAAACCATGTTTGCACTGTTAAATATGAAATCACCTGGAAAGACAAGGACGGCAAGACCATTTATTCAACTGAAGTTGAAGAAGGAACAACTCCTGTATTCAATAACAATAACTATATAACCATTCCCAAGGGTCACTCACTTGTTTATACTCCTGCAATTGTTAAAGCAACTGCAAACGCAACATATACCGTTTCTGTTAATCCTTGTGTAGACACCGATAAGGATCATGCATGTGATTACGGTTGCGGTTTTACAACTAGTCACTCAGACGAGAACTATGACCATATCTGTGATTTTTGTAAAAACTCCTTCTCAGACCATAAAGACGATGACGAAAACTGCATCTGTGATTATTCCGGTTGTAAAAAGCAGCTTGCTCACAATCCCGGCACTGCAGTTATTGAAAACGAAGTTAAGCCTGATTGCACAAATACGGGCTCATATGATAACGTAACTTATTGTACTGTTTGCGGCACAGTAACAGGTAAAGAAACAATTACTGTTCCTGCACTCGGCCATAAAGAAGGCAGTGTAGTTGTAGAAAACAAAGTCGACGCAGACTGCGAAAACGGCGGCAGCTATGATAACGTAACTTATTGTACTGTTTGCAATGAAGAACTCAGCCGTAAGACTGTTACAGTTTCTGCAAATGGACACGCATGGGATGAAGGCGTAATTGATCCACAGCCGACATGTAATGATGAAGGCGTTAAGACATTTACTTGCGGTACTTGCGGTGAAACAAAGACTGAGGCTGTTTCAGCACTCGGTCACTCAAATATTATTGATGTAGATGCTGTTGCTCCCACATGTACAGAAGCAGGTCTTACAGCAGGTAAGAAGTGCGGTGTCTGCGATGAATTTACCGAAGCTCAGCAAGAAGTTCCTGCACTCGGTCACACTGATGGCGCAGTAGTGGTAGAAAACGAAGTTAAGCCTGATTGCACAGTTGACGGTTCATACGATAACGTAACTTACTGCACTGTTTGCGGCGAAGAAACAAGCAGAGAAACAATTACTGTTCCTGCACTCGGTCACAAAGCAGGCGAAGTTGTTGTAGAAGACGAAGTTGAAGCAACATGCGAAGACGAAGGATCATACTGTAATGTAGTTTACTGTACAGTATGCAATGAAGAACTCAGTCATGATACAATTACTGTTCCTGCTCTTGGTCACGATATGGGCGCTTTATATAAAACAGTCGAACCGACCTGCACCGAAAACGGCGAAGAAAGATCCGACTGCTCACGCTGTGATTATTACGAAACATTTGAAATTGATCCGACAGGTCATGAATACAATGAAGTTGTAACAGACCCCACATGTACAGAAGAAGGCTACACAACCTACACTTGCGGTACTTGCGGTGATACATACACAGCTGATGAGGTTACTGCTCTCGGTCATAATTACGACGCAGTAGCTACAGCTCCCACATGTACAGAAGAAGGTTACACAACTTACACCTGTTCACTCTGCGGTGATACATACAAAGACGATATAGTTAAATCTCTTGGTCACTCATGGGATGAAGGTGTAATCGATCCTGATTCCACATGTAATGAAGAAGGAACAAAAACCTACACTTGCGAGGTTTGCGGTGACAGCTATACAGAAGCAGTTGAAGCTAAGGGTCACGGCACAACAAAGGGCTTCACTTATGATGATAACGATGACGGAACACATGCTGTGATCTGCAACGATTGTAACGTAACAGTTGAAACAGTTGAACACAAGTACGGTGACGATCACAAGTGCGTTTGTGACGCTGTTGAAACATTTACCGTCACTCTTATGGATTACAATACCGAAGTACACGAATTTGGAACTCTTGAAATCCCCTACGGTGCTAAAGTACTCGATTATCTCAAAAATAAAAATGTAGTAGTAGAAGATTTCGAATTTGCTAATTCTTACATAGACGGTGTATATAGCTTCTCAGGTGATTGGTATAAAGAGCGTACAAAAATTTCTGAAGAGTTTACTATGCCCGGTGAAGATATTACATTATTGGCACTCATGAATTTTACAGGATGGCAGCACTGTGGCAATGACAATTGGAGCTATGCTATAAAAGATGAAACTCAAACCGGTTGGCATGAAATCGATGGAGAATGGTATTATCTTAATCCGGAAGTTGTCGATAGTCATAAAGGACTTCGTGCCCGGGGAATAACAAGAGTACCTTATCCCACAACAGCAATCAACGGTGTAACTTATGAGGCTGATAAAGAAACTCTTGATTATTGCCAGAATAAGGGTGTGGAATTTATCGATGCCGAATCAGCTTTCTTCGTATTTGACGATGACGGTAAGTTCAACGCAGTAACAGGTATTGTTGACGGTAACCGTTATGCTCTTAACGGTATGATTGGCTGGCATCCCGGTCTTGTTGAAGTGAATGGCGATTACTATTACTTCATCGGTAATGTTGAAAAAGGCGGCAACACTCCTGCAAACGGTGATACATACATCACAAGAGCAAACGGCATTGAAGGCTTCAAGCAGAACGATGTTTATAACTTCAACAACGGTAAGCTCAGCGGTTATAACGGAATCGTTGACGGCAAGTACTATGTTGACTCCAAGCGTATGGATGGTAACGGCCTTACAGCAATTGAAGTTAACGGCGAAACAAAGTACATTTATGTACGCTCCACCGGTGAGGTTGTTATGAATGCAAACTACTGGATTGGCAGTAACGATTGCAACATAGTTCCCGGTTCATATGATTTTGATGCTAACGGTTATATGCTGGATGTTAAGAGCACAAAAAAGAACGGCGTTTGCTACGAAAACGGTGCTTATTACTTCTATGAAGATGGCGTACGAGCTTACAAGGGTCTTATCAAGTATAGCGGCACAGCAAGCGACGGCACAGTTTATGAAAATGACTGGATTTACGTTCGCTCAAACGGACAGCTTGCAACAGGTACCTACTGGACAACAAAGAACGATAGCAATGAGCTTAAGTCTCAGAACTATAATTTTGATGACTTTGGTAAGATGATCCGCACGAACGGCATCATTGAAGAAAACGGTAATCTTTATTATTACGTTAACGGTGTTAAGCAGAAGTGTCTCGGCCTGATCGAGCTTGACGGTAAGTACTACTATGTAAGAACCGCAGGCGAGCTTGTAAGAGGCAGAGAATACTGGATTACAAACGTTAATGATACAGGTGTAGTTGCTCAGAATTACTACTTTGACAGTAACGGTGTAATGCAGAATGTTGTTTTTGATAAGGATGAGGCTGTAAACGGGGTGGTTGACGGTTATTATTACGAGAATGGCAAGGTTGTTTGCGGCGCAGGTCTTGTAGAACTCAGCGACGGAAGCATCATCTATGTTCGTTCTAACGGTCAGCTTGCAACAGGTATTTATTGGCCTACTACGCTTAACGGCATCCTTCCTGCAGGTAAGTATGATTTCGGCACTGACGGAAGACTCGTAATCGAATAATTTAAAAAAGGCGCTCTATGCCTTTGGACATAGAGCGCTCTGTAGCTTTGCTAAGAAAGATTACAAAAGAAAGTCTATGTGTTACCATAGGTTTTCTTTTGTGATTTTGGAAGAAAAGGATGTAAATATATGATAAGATTTCTTTTAGCAATAAAACGAATTCATTTTAAAATAAAAAGCAAATATAAATACAGACAATTCAAAAATCTTTCTGAATTTGGTGAAAATCTGGAAACCGATGTTAATTCAAACTGTGTAGCCGATAAGCCCGGTTTAATAAAAATCGGGAACAATTGCAGAATATTCTGCACCTTACATTCGCAGGATGACGGAAAAATAACAATAGGCGATAATGTATGTATTTATAATCGAACAGTTTTAGGCAGTGTAAACAGCATAACCGTAGGAAACGGTGTTATTATTTCAAACCATGTCCACATTTATGATAACAATAATCACCCGACTTCACCTGAAATAAGAATGGAAATGGTACAAGGAGATTTTGACGGTGAAATGTGGCGCTGGAAACATTCAGTCAATGCACCTGTTGTTATTGAGGATAATGTTTGGATCGGTGAATATTCAGCCATTATGAAAGGCGTACATATCGGAAAGGGTTCTATTGTGGCGGCCCATGCGGTTGTTACAAAAGACGTTCCGGAATACTCAATTGTGGCAGGTAACCCTGCTCGGGTGGTGAAGATTCTTGAAAGTGAAAAGTAATTTATTAAAAGGCGCTTCCGGCGATGCTTTTTTGCTTACATTTGCCAAGGTTATAACTATGGCTTTAGGCTTTATTATTACCCGAATTTTATCAGAAAATTTGTCCCTTTATGATTACGGTACCTATTCGCAAATCTTACTTCTTGTTTCAACAGTTTCATCATTGACGATTCTTGGAATGATGGATGGAGTTAATTTTTTTTATAGCGGAGAAACAGATGAAGAAAAGCGAGAATCGTATGTTGTAACTATATTTTCTTTACAGTGTATAATAGGCGCAATCGTCGGCAGTGGCATAATGTTGACAGGAAATCTGATATGTCGGTATTTTGATAATCCTGAGATAAAAAGATTGCTTGTTTTTGCTGCTGTTTTACCCGTTTTGCAGAATCTCATTGGCATATCACAGGTTTTATTGGTGTCAGTAGGAAAAGCCAAGTTGCTGGCTGTAAGAAATTTTGCGGTTTCGGTTGTAAGACTGTTTGTTGTTTTGGTTGTTATATTTTCGGTTAGTGATATTGCTGTCATTTTATTTGCAACTTTTTGGCTTGATTTTCTTCAAATACTGTTCTTTTGGGCAATATTGAAGAAAAACGGTTGTAATTTAAAGATGAAATCATTTGATTTCAGGCTGTTCCGTAAAATATTTCAATACTGTATACCAATGGCTGTATTTGTATCCGTAAATTCGCTTAACCGAGATATAGATAAATATCTGATATCAATTATGACGGACACTGAAACCTTAGCTATATATACAAATGCGTCAAAACAGCTTCCCTTTGATATAATTATGGCATCGTTTTGCACTGTTCTGATACCTAAAATCACAAAATTTATTTCGGAAAAAAAGTTTGACGAGACAGCGTTATTGTATAAGAGATTTTTGGAGATAACTTATGTTTCAACCGGAATACTCTGCGGAGCTGCTATAAGTATTGCTCCCGAGTTAATGAGACTGCTGTATTCTGACAAATATGAGTCAGGATTAATAATATTTATTATATATATTCTGGTGGATTTTTTCAGATTTACAAATATTACATTGATATTAAGCGCAGCAGGCAAAACAAAGCTTCTGATGCTTATGGGAGTATGCGGTCTTGCATTTAATGCGTTAACAAATGTTTTGTTCTATAAGCTTTTCGGAATAACAGGTCCTGCTATAGCAACCTTGATTACAACCGTACTGCTTGGAATAATTATGTTGAAATGCAGTGTTGAAGCTTTGAATTCAGGCTTAAAGGCTTTATTTGATTTGAAGCATCTTGTAATGTTCCTGTGTGAAGGTGTAATATTTGCATTAATAGCTGTTGATATAAGAGTCAGATTGGAAAACATGGGAATACACAGTTTTCTTATTATGATAATTGTAGCAGGTGTTTATTGCGGATGTATGGCGCTGTTAAACGGAAAAAGATTAATACATTCTCTGAAATCAGTAAACAGAACATAAAAAATTAAGGGAGTTTAAATTATGTTACCTTTAGTAAGTATTATAATTCCTGTATATAATGCTCAGGATTATGTATCAGAATGTCTGGAATCAATGAAAAATCAGGATTATACTAATTTTGAAGTTGTTATTGTAAATGACGGATCAACAGACAAAAAGTAGAGACATTATCAAGCAGTTCATAAATGATAATAATTTAAATAATTTTATATTGGTTGATACTGAAAATGGTGGAGTATCTCACGCAAGAAACATAGGTCTTTCACATGTTAAGGGAGATTGGATAACATTCGTGGACAGTGATGACTGGGTAGAGGTTACTTATATTTCGGAAATAGTTAATGTTATTTCAAAATATAATACGGATTTTGCTCTTGCAGGTTTTAGAGCCTATGAGTTATTTGAAGATAAGTTTGACATCTGGACTGACTTTCCGATTGAATACGGAAAAATGCCGGAAGACATTAAATATTTAACTTCCTTCGATTATGTTTGGGGAAGATTTTATAAAAGGGAATTGATAGAACATAACGGTATTAGATTCGATGAAAGAATCAGATTCTGCGAGGATAATGCATTTAACTATGATTATATTGGTGTTATAGGTTCGTTTGCATGTTCTGATAAAATAGGATATAACTATCGAAGAGGTCACTCAGGTGCTTTGTCTAAGGGTATGGTAACTCCTTATATGAGAAAGCATCTGGGAGAGCATATGTACAATTTTTGCAAAAAGATACCACAGTCAGCTTTAAATGAGGCTCTCAAAGAAAACAAATCGTTATCAAGAGTATTGTGGAATGCAATTTTGACTGATATTGTAATTGAAATATTGGAGAATAACGTTACTGATGCAAAGATGAAAAAGTCACAGCCCTTGGCTTCGTTTGTAGTCAGCGCTTATGCTCCTATGAGTAAAAAAGATAAAGTTATACTTAGCTTGTGGAATAAGCCGTTTTTTGTGTTTAAGTTTTTTGTGAAATTTTTTTACGGCAACCTTGGTGTAATAAAAAAATTCAAAAAATTTGCTCATTTTCTTACTCATTAATCGAAAAAAATTTTTTATTTAAAAGTTCCCCTTGAGGTGAAATAAATGGAACTCAAAACAAAAGAAAATATTGATATTAACTCAGGTGAAGCGTCAAGGTTTATTGTTGATGAGGTTTCGGGAGATTCCGAGGATGAAATGGTAAACAGCAGAAGAAGCCATTCTCACCATCATAGCCATAGTCACAAACACCATAGCTCATCTTCTAAAAAACGAAAAAAGAAGAAAAGCAGTAACCGAAATAAAAAGATAGAGAGATTTATCAGACATAATAAAAAATATATTATGTGCTGTCTGTTAGCTTTTGCAGTGTTTATTTGCCTTGTTTTTGTTGGCGGTCGTCTGGATAACAAGGCAGTAAAAACAGATGATAGCTCCGATGATCTGAATCTTAATGCTCAGAAGCAGAGTTCTGCTTTGCAGATTGACATCCCGTTTTTTACGGAAGATGTGGTTATAATAAGCTCCGCTGCAGAGGCTTTTGTTAATGCGGATGAAAGTGTTCTTGTCAGCACTATATTCGATAAATATTCAGCCTCGGGAGCTCGTCTTGATGCAGGTTTACCTGTTGAGTTGTCTTATGAGATCTCAGCAGTTCCTGCCGGATACAATGTGAAAAAGGCAGAGATTATCGTTGCTGATAATAAGTATATGTCTCAGCCTCATATTTTTGTTCTTGAAGGATATGAAACCAAGGTAGATGTATATAATCTGAAAACAGGAACTCAGTATTATTACACAATAAAGCTTACCTTTACTAATGAATTTGAAACCTCTGTTTCAGGAAGCTTCAAAACAGCTGAAGGTCCAAGACTTATGAACGTTGACGGTGTTTATAATATGAGAGATATAGGCGGATGGAAAACAACCTCAGGCAAAACCATTAAACAGGGGTTGCTTTACAGAGGCTGTGAAATCGACGGAGCAGTTGAAGGTAAATATAAAATTACCGAAGCGGGAATCAATACTATGTTAGCCGAGTTGGGAATAAAAAGTGATATGGATCTTCGCTCTGAATACGATAACATTTACGGTATAGATGCTCTGGGAGCAGCCGTTAAGCACAAGTATTATAATACTGAAGCTTATTCTGCTATATTAACTGATGCCAAAAATAAAGAGAATATCAGAAAGGTATTTTCGGATCTTTCAAATAAAAATATTTATCCTGTTTATCTTCACTGCACATACGGTCAGGACAGAACAGGAACAGTTTGCTATTTGTTAGAAGCCTTACTTGGTGTTGAAGAAAAAAGTCTGATGAAAGATTATCTGTTGTCAGGATTACATCACGGTGATGTTTATGGCGGTTTTGAAATGATGAATGGGTTCATACTTGAGCTTAAAAAATTACCCGGAGTAAGTATTAGTGAAAAAGTTGAATATTATCTCAAGTCAACAGGCGTTACAGATACGGAAATCAACAGAATAAAGAATATTTTTCTTGCCGATTAAAAGTGTATAGGTGGTATACGCATTCTTGCAGTATGTGAGTACACAATCGGATGTAGTTACATTTATTTTCTCAAAGAAAGAATAAGATTATAGGTAGAAGATAAGAAAATGAAAAAGGATGATATAAACTACCGTTTTTCAGATCCTCTTGATTTTACAAGGTGTTTGATGTAAAAAAATTAGCTTTTTGTCTTATAGTATTTTTCCTTGTTGTAAATTCTATAATCTTTTATTAAATCACCTCAATCACTTTGTATCCCAAGTGTTAATCCCAAGCAAGTGGTTTAATAAAAAATTAAATCCCCAAAATATAACAAAAGCCCACGGAAAATTCTCCGTGGGCAACTTTATTGCATTTATCTTATTCTTCTTCGAAAACGTCCTTGCCGAGTCCGCAAACAGGGCAAACCCAATCCTCGGGAACATCTTCCCAATTGGTGCCGGGAGCTACGC
>JAZSAM010000004.1:0-16715 GCA_045601905.1 Acutalibacteraceae bacterium
CATAAAACGCAAAAACCTTGTTTTTGCCTGCTTTTGCTGATTTTTACAGTTTTAAAGGGTTTCTTTGGTAGTTAAATACCGAAAGAAACCCTTTAGTTATCTTGTTTTATGCGGTCTGCACTTTTTTTATAGCCCCTTTTGGTTTGCGACAACAAAAAAAGTACCCACCATTTGGTGAGTACTTAAAGCTGGTACGGGTGTTCATAAGGGATTATATTATAATTCTGTTCTATGGTGATGATTAGTCATTTCTGTAATCATATGTATCTTTGGTTACATTCAATTCAATGCTATTTATTGTTACGGTGTCTTCGTTAATCCATTCAATTACAGCTTCGGTACAGTGATAATTCCAGTATATATTCTTTTCCTTTTCGGTTTCATTGTTTCTGACCGAACACAGCACGGTATAATCTGTTGTTGCACCGCCATTGTTCAAGTATGCAGAAACCGTATATTTACCATCAGGCGAAACTACTTCATTTATCAATTCTTGTCCTTCTATTCTTTGAAGGTCAAAAAAAGCCCAATGAATAGCATAAACTCCAATAGCAATAACAATCATAATGGGGATAATAATTTTCAGAAATTTTTTCAATAAAATCACATCCTTAATATTGGTAATTGTATCATAACATAATCACCGTCAAAAAACAACCCACTTGACATCTTTACAGTAAAACTGAAAGTGTCATAGTAGGTTACACACTTTGATATAAAGGTATAAAAAATTGAGTATTAACAGGTCAAATCCCTTATGAATACTCACTATGGTTGCGGAGACAGGATTTGAACCTGCAAAGGCCCTCTTGCGGTTCCCAAAATTCATTACGGCTTGGAGCGCCTATGAATTTTGACCGCTGCGCCATAATCGCACTCCCTTCATCCGCCACCGGCGGCGGTCGTGCTCTATGCCCCGGGTTACACCCGTCGGTTGCAGGGCTTTGAAATAAAAAAAGTACCCACCATTTGGTGAGTACTTAAAACTGGTTGCGGAGACAGGATTTGAACCTGCAACCTCCGGGTTATGAGAGCTGATTTTTATAGTTTTATGAAATTTCACGAAGTGCTGCAAAGTCCCACGGTGTCTATACTTTCAGCACTTTTATCTTTCGTGAAGTTTCGTGAACTGTAAACGCCAAAACGCCACGGTAAACGCCAAATAAACGCCAAAATTAAGAGCAGTTTTTCAAGTTTTCGTGGAGCTCCCTTTCATTTCTGATTGCAATAAACTCAACAGAAGAAAGACCGCTGTTTTTAAACTGTCCTATAGAGTATCTGTAACTTGCACTATCGTCATAGTGCCCTTTTCTGATAACGGCCGTGTATAGCTCGCTGTCTTTTTTTAAATCTCTTATTGCTTTTGTTCTGAGGGCGTATATATCTGAAAGTGAAAAGTTAAGCTCTGAAGCCGTTTGTTCATATGATTTGTTTTGAAAATAGTAACAGTTGATAACGTTCTTTTTATGAGGGCTTAATTTATCAACTGCCTTGTGCAAGACTTCTTTGAAATATTCATGTTCTTTTGCGTTTGATACTTCATTTTCAATGTCGATATCTGCAGGGAGAGTATCTTGCAAAAAGAGATCCTCTGAATCGTTCAAGGGAACGTCAAAAGAGCAAGTGTGAAGGCTTAAAATAGCTGTCTGCAGTTTGTTGAAAGTATCCTTTGTTATGTTTAACGCCCTCATAAAATCCTTCTCTTTTGGTTCTGTACCGTATGCCTGATAATGGTTTTGCTGAAAAGTATTGTATTTCCATATAAGCTCCTTTAATGCTGAGGGCATATTAACCGGTGATGAAACCCTGAAAGAAAAAGACGAGAATCGCCATTTTAACAGTTTCCCGAAGTATGAGATGAATTTAACGCTGAAGCCTGGAGAATAAGTTTTTGCTGTATCATCAAGTACAATGTAACCCTCTTGCATTAAATCGTCAATATCGACTCTGTTGGTGTATTTCAGAGCAGTTTTATATATAAATCCTCTGTTTTGATTGTAGAGCTGTTCAAGGTAATATGTTTTGCTTTCGGGAAAGCTATTGATTTTTTGAATAAGTTCTTCATTCGTCATATTTCATCACCTCACACGACCATTTTACATCCTGAATCGCACAAAGTAAACAGTAGAGTCCGAAAATACGGACAAAAAGACCGCTGAACCTCGTTAAAAGGAAAGCGGTCTGATTCATTATACAGTTTTCTTGTTTTTGCCGGGAGAAAGTATGTCGGCTATTGCTTCGGCTGCAGCTTCGTCAGCGGATTTAATTGCATGGGCATATATTTTCGTTGTGGTACTTGCATTTGCGTGTCCGAGACGGTGAGCAACTGTTGTGATGGGAGTACCTGCAGCAATCTGCAGGGTGGCGTTTGTATGCCTTAATCCGTGAATGCTTATACCTTCAATGCTATGCTTTTGCTTAAAAATTCTGAATCTGCTTGTCAGATAGGTAGGATTAAGCGGCGCACCGTTCCAAGAGGTAAAAAGTCTGTCGGAATCCATCCATTTATCACCTGTTTTGAGCCTTTGTGTTGCCTGATAAGCTCGTTGCTCTTTTAATAGGTCAATAACTGCATCCGATACTTTAAAAGCACGGTGTGAGCCTGTTGTTTTAGTTTCGTCCTCAAACACGCCTTTGTCGGGTAAATAAAGAGAGCTACGGCGCACCTGAATGATTTTATTGTCAAAGTCTATATCTGACCATTCAAGCCCCAAAAGTTCGCCACGTCTTAAGCCGGTAAACATAAGAAGCTCAATCATTACACGGAATTGTGTATCTTCATTCTGAAGAAGCTCTATCAATTGTTTTGCTTGTTCTTCATCAAGGTATTTCGGGTCCGGGTTTCCGATTTTAGGCGGTTTCACTCTGTCGCAAGGATTTGAAAATATAATCTGCCATTGAACGGCCGTTGAAAGAATAGAAGAAATTAAACCGTGATGATGTCTTATAGTGGCAGAGGAGAGCGTTTTGCCCTCATCAGCGATTGCAAACGCTGATTCCAAAGAAACCTGGAGAACACCGCATATTGCTTTTGCTGTTTTCTCGTTTATATTGGCACCTTTGACAGCTGTTGAAACTGTTCGCTCACCGATACCTGCCTTTTCTGAAAGAGCTTTAAATGTAAGCTTTTTAGCTTTTATGAGGGCGTGAAGGTCACAGTTTGATTTATACTTCATATCCTCTCTGATGCCTATTTCAGCAAGGTTTTTATAAAAAGAGAGTAGATGTTGAGGCTGTATTCTTTCAAGCTTCATATGACCGATAGCGGCATTTATTCGTGGGAGCATTGATTTGTAACGCTCCAGGGTTGTTGCCCTCAACTGTTCGGTTGCATAATCGTTGAGCCATTGTTCGGCAAAGTCTGAAAACTTTATTGATCCGTCAAGATATGTTCCGTTACGGACCTTTTCTTCAAAAAGGACAGCTTGTCTTTTGGCTTCTTTTTCAGCTTGCTTTGCGGTCATTGATGAGGGCGGCTTCCAGGTCATATATCGTCGTATCTGCTTACCGTTTATATCATAACCGGCTGAAACGGTTATTTTATATGTGTCATTCCGTTTCGTTATTGTTGGCATTGGTTTGAACACCATCCTTATATTTTTTTAAAGCGATTTCATAAGAGTCTTTGCTAATTTGATAAGAGTATAATTCATCTTTCAAATATTCAGAAAGCATTTTTTTAAACATTTCTATAGTTTTAAATTTAGCGAAACAAAACCTATCCTCAATTTCGGTTTCTGTTAAATGGGCGGTTGTGATTTCAGTAACGTACTGATGTGCAGTAGTGTTTTCTGTTCGCATATTTAGATAATGTTCAGATAGTTTTTCAAATTCGGAACTTTGAGTGATAAGGATATTTTTTAGATCTGAAATTTCTCTACATAGTGCGAATCCACTAAAATTGTTATATCCTCCGAAAAAGAAATTTAAAAAATCAAAGCTATGCTCGGGGGACATTTTATCTCTTAAGAAAAACTCTCGACTTTTTATCCCCGTGCTTACAAAGTGGAGATTATTAACCGCAGAAGTGTTCAGATTTACAAATTCGCAAAACTCTTTGAGGTTTAAATCGACACACTCAATATCCGTTAAACCTAATAAATAATCTGTTGTCGTGTTAAATAAATCGGCCATAGTGGCCAAATCTTCTATGTTTGGGGTTCGCGTGCTGTTTTCGTAGTAACTTATTACTTGTCTTTGCACGTTTAAGCACTTTGCAAGCTCACTCTGTGTCATTCCTGAATTTTTGCGGCATTTTGTTATTCTTTTACTTAATAATTCTTTGTTGATTTTCATTTTAAAAAAACTCCTTTGTCATTAATTTGTTGCAATTTGAAAAAACAGCAACAAAATCGTTGACGTATTATTATTGTTGCATTATAATATGAGTGTAACATAAGAGTTGCAAAATGTCAATAACAATAATAATTTTAAAGAGGTGCTAACAATGTACAACAAAGAAATCAGAATCAAAGCAAAGGAAAAAGGCGTAAAATTATGGGAAGTTGCGGAAGCTTTGAAAATTCAGGAAAGCGGCTTATCTCGCAAACTCCGTCACGAACTACCCGAAGATGAAAAAATAAAGATACTTGCCATAATTGACAGTATCTCTGAAAGCAGAAAGGCGGTTTAAAATGTCTGTGCCACGAATGAGAACTCTCCCAGAAGCGTTTGAAGAGCTGAAGAAGGCTGACCCTGATACAGCTTATACGCTGAGGGCATTGAGGGCAGCGGTCAGAAATGGCGAAATTCCCGTTATAAACGTGGGAAACAAAAGGCTTATAAACCTTGACCGCCTTTTTGAAATATTGAATACGCCCTCATTTTGTCAAAAAGAAACTCAAGAGGGCATAAGAAAAGTTGTTTAAATAAAAAAACGCCCCACGTCAGCGGCAACTGATGTGAGGTATGCCCGTAGGCGGTAAGGCAAGTGTGTACATAGTATATCACATAGTGTTTTTATTGTCAAATTTACCGCCTTTGAATCATTTTGAGGACGGAGAATATGTTTAAGCGAGTTAAGAAAAGAACATTTTCGGGTGTTGTATGCGAACAGGAGATATACAGCATATCAGACAGAGCAAAAAATGAGAAAAATGCAAAGCCACGATTAAGATTTAATACCGAAGAAGAACGAGAACGGCACAGAATAGGCATATCACGGCGCAAACACGCGCGTCTTGTTAATGAAAATTTTTCTCCGAGCTCTTTGTACAGCACTCTGACATTCGACAATGAAAATGAAGTACATACCTTCGATGAGGCAAAGCACGTGAGAGATCTGTTTGTGCGCCGGTTAAAGTATGCTTGCCCGGAAGCAGTAATCTTCATATACCTGGGGAGAGGTAAAAACACACGCCGCATTCATTTGCATATGCTTTCTGAGGGCGTTCCTGAAGAGCTGATCAATAAGCAGTGGGTTTATGGCTCTATTGTTTCAGTTGAGAAGCTGAGAGAGCATAACTTTTACAATAAAGTTGATTACG
The DNA here is from genome assembly GCA_045601905.1 of Acutalibacteraceae bacterium. GTDB lineage: Bacteria > Bacillota > Clostridia > Oscillospirales > Acutalibacteraceae > UBA6857. Next base: position 5,487 of record JAZSAM010000004.1, read on the forward strand.
GCCAGGATTATACAGGACTTGCAAATTATCTTTTTGACCATTGGACACCTGAACAGGGCGGTCATAGATGGAAACAGACACGTAATGCAAGAATGCCCGAAAAGGAAGAGATAACGGAAGTTAAGCGTGCATACAGTGAGAACCGTCCGCCGCAAGCTCCCAAAGGTTACAAGCTCGTTGAGATTAAAAGTACAAAATACGGCTATTTATACTTCAAGTATGTAAAAGAAGTGCCAAAAATTATGCCCTCATAAGGTGCAAAAGTTTAAAATCCAGCTGATTTTTATATCAGCTTTTCCAAAACTTGAAAATGTGTAAAGTTTCAGAACGAAACACAGCGCAGAAAGATAAAAAGAGGTAAATACTATGTATGAATTGATAGCAGTTAATTATGATAATGACAGACCGACAGTGTCAGCGAGAGAATTACATAAGTTTTTGAATGTAAAGACGGCTTTCAAAGATTGGTTTCCGAGAATGTGTGAGTACGGTTTTGAAGAAAACAAGGATTTCAACCCGCTCATTTTTGAGCGTGTTCGATTTGAGGGTGAAAGAAAGGTAACAAGGGAAATAACCGATTATCAGCTCACTATTGAAATGTCAAAAGAAATATGTATGCTTCAGAGGAGCCCTGAGGGCAAACAGGCAAGAACGTATTTTATTGAGCTTGAGAAAAAGTGGAATTCTCCTGAAATGGTTATGAGCAGAGCTTTGCAATTCTCACAAAAGCAGATCGCTTCACTTACACAGGTAAATAACGCCCTCATCGAAGAAAACAGCATTATGAAGCCAAAAGCGGACTATTATGATAATGTTATTGCTCACGGCAGAGATATTAGCTTAACTGATGCCGCAAAGCTGATCGGAGTGCCGAGAAAGCGTTTTATAGATGAGCTTATGAAATCAAGATATACTTACCGTGACGGTCACGGAGATATTAAAGCATATCAGAGAAGCATTGACCAGGGATTATGCAAGCATAAGCAGTTTTTTATCGACAAAAACGGTCACAATGGTATTCAGGTGCTTATAACGCCAAAAGGCATAGAAAAATTCATGCAGATTATGAGGGCGAATGTATAATCGAACAACGAGCGAACTGAGAGAAAATGCAAAATTTCGTTCTTTTCTGACGCAAGATATAAGTTTAAAATAAATTATAGAAAATGAGGGCGTATAAGCCCTTTAAACGGCTCTTAACAATATTAAGTTTACGACATATTATGTGTTTATTATGCCCTCAGCTGATGAAAAAATGACTTGACAAAACCTGACCTCTCTCACGTGTGCTAGCGCAAAGAAAATCTTAACGAACTTCGAGCGAACTTCGAGAAATTCACAAAACGAACCGTGAACGAACCGAGAGAAAATCAAAATAAAGTTCATTATAAAAACACAAAAAACGCTCCTGAGGGCAAATTCGGCAAAGAAAAAGGCAAACAAAATAAGTTGTCTGCCAGATATATGTTTTCTTTGGTCGGTTGTAAGAATGTTTATTTAAAAATGACAAGTTGTGGCTGCTCTTTCACAACGTTATATTTGTTTTCTCTGAGCATAGCCATCATCATTCCTATAAGCTCGTGCTTGTCGATGTTATCGAGCTGAATGAAAAGCTTCATAAAACGTTGATAAAGATCCTCTTTTTCGTGCTTACTCATATGATACACTCCTTATACAAGATTCTATTAAGTTTTTCTTGTTCTTCAGGCTTAAGGTCTGTAATACACTCAATATGTTCTCTGAGCCATTGTTTGAGCTTCTCAATAACAGCTGAAACATTTTCTTCTATGCTTTTATAGCCCTCAGGGTTTTCAATTCTGCTTATCAGACAACCGTATTGCCATTTAAAGTCAGACATCATTTTAATATCAACAAGAGGTACGGCGCCGGGAGTGGTTTTGTCAACTTCCTTGCCTTTGTACCGTGTATCCGTTGAAACATAGCATATAATATTGAAATCTTTGCCGCTTATGGTGTATTTTTCGTTTTTTACAATGTTGTCGTTCATTTTCTTTGCTCCTTTGCTTGACAAGTCAGAGAGGGCGTTATATAATGAATTTGCCCTCTCTTGATAGGGCTTTGATTATGCTCTTGTATTTTGCTTTGGTTGGCGTTGATACAAGGGCTTTTCTTTATGCCACTGAAAAGCGGCGTGTCTGTGTAGGCTTGCTGTACTGTTCATATAAATCTCCGTGTGTCTTTTTGAAAGCTGTTGAATCGAAACGGCTGCTTGTAACGGTCTTATAACGGATTTTGAAGATATCAACCGTTATTTCGTCTTTGCCCTCAGAAGTCATATGAGCTTTTAATTCATCCTTGATAGCTTCAGCCTCGGCTGTTGCTTCATCGATGAGGGCTTGCAGTTCTTTAAGCTCTCTGATTTTGCTTGTGAGTTCGTTTGTGTTCATTGTACCGGCTCCTTTCTTTTTATTTTCTGCCCTCATTTTGACTTGTGTCACCTTCTGATATCGTCACGTATGTTTGACTCAAGGGGTTAACAGTTCGCCACGTCGGGGCCGTTAAGGGGTGAGGGGCTTTAAGTTATCTACCATTCATTGATGGGTTTCTCTCAGGCTTATCCGTTCTCACTCTTGTATGGCGTTCTTGGTTTGGCTCTCGCTTACTTCGTCCGCCTTTCCTTAACTCTGTGATTATATTGTACACTAATTGGTTTACAAAGTCAATAGTTTTCAATTAAAACGTTAACTAAATAGTGTACAAACATTATCATTCAAGTTTGTGCAATCTGTACATTGATAAGTGTACAACAATATGATATACTGTTATTGTAATAAGAGAGGTGATAAATATGTCAGCTTCAACAGCCATTAAAGAGAGATTAAAAGACTTAAATATGACTCAAACAGAACTTGCTGAAGCATTAGGAACTACCCGGCAGAACCTAGCTAATAAAATGGCAAGAGACAACTTTTCGGCAAAAGAGCTTTATCAAATAGGAACAGTATTAAAATTTGAATTGATTTTAAAAGCCGATAAAGAATATGCAATTAAATATGTACCTGATGAGGAATAATGCCCTCATAATTAAAGGAGTTTAAGTAATGTATAGAACAGAATCATTGTTTTCGTATGCAGATGGCTATTACGCGATTTTTCCGCCTGGACAAGAAAATAGAAAAGTTGGAAAAGGATCTGTGGTTATAGAGGATGACTATATAGTTTATTTCAATCCGGAAACTCCCGAAGAAATTAAAAACCGCTTCATTAAAGACTATGCTGAATATTATGCAAAAGAAAAGGCATCTGGCAAATTTTTCTGATTGATTTTAATTAGCATTGTGTTTTTATGTAGCTTTTTATGTTCTAATAAAGTGTCGTGAGCTTTCATAACATATTGTAAAGTAACATAAAATAACGCAAAGTAACGTAAAGTATCGTAAAGTTGCACAAACTTTCACAAAGCGTGTTGACATCGCGTAAATTTCGTCTATAATAAAAATGAAGATAAAGCCCCTGCTCATCTTCTCAGTGCCGGTGATACACTAAGCCTTGCCGAGGTGGTAGGTGTTGAGGCTCTTATAGGGTTTGTACATTAAGCCTGTTCTCGGCTATGACTTGAAGTCAAAAAAATGTACAGTTTTAAAAACGGTAGGCACTTCGTTTATTCGGAGTGCCTATAACATTATGGAGTTAAAATGAATGATGTAAAAGAATGTGCAGAGTTATATAAAACTTTGCTGAATAAAGATTACATATTTACTCTCGAGCAAGGTATCAAGTTTAAATTATTCTTTAAAATGGGTAATTTTCACCATTTGCTTGGTTTAGGTAAGTTAACAGATATTGAAAATCTAAATTTGAAAAAGAACTCTCCTGAGGATATTTATAAAAAAATACTGAATGGAACCATAACTCAAAAAATGATAGAAAGTAGTTCTTTTTATCATAAAATAGAAAATCGGATAGTTAATTTTCAAAGTATTTTAGATTTGCTAAATATCGAAAAGTGTAAGATCATTATTGATTTTGATAAAAACTTGCTTGATAAGACTAATTTGATAAATACTGTGTATATACTTTTTAAGCACAAAAAAGATGGTTATGTCCACTTGACATTAGGGGATAAAGGCAAAGGAATTTATCCTGAAACGTTCTTTTATGAAAATAGCAAGAGATATACGAGTGAGCAAACGTTATTGGATATTATTGATATTGAAATTTTAGATAAAAGAAAAGGTAAGAAAAGTTCTATCGAAGTTTATAAAGACATAAAGCAAAATGAGAATTTTTCTGCAGGTTGATTTTAAACATTTTATGAGGACATATACGGCCCTCATTTCTTTTTATTTGAATGTCGGCATTTAGTCGGCAAATTGTCGACGAAAAAACAAATCTCTTTATTATATTATTATAACAACAAATGACCTCTCTCCCGGATAAAGGAAAGAGGTCATATTTTCATATAAAAACGCCTGATTTTTGCACAATAAGCGCCAAATAAACGCCAAAACTTAAAAATGAGGGCAAATGCATAAAAAAGAAAAAACCCTCGAAGCCTTATGCTACAAGGGTTTTCAGCTGGTTGCGGAGACAGGATTTGAACCTGCAACCTCCGGGTTATGAGCCCGACGAGCTACCGGGTTGCTCCACTCCGCGATATGTCACTCTCTCGAGTGCTTTGTTATTATATAACAAGTACCCGAGAAAGTCAATACCTTTTTTGAAAAAAGTTGTGATAACCGTCAGACAGAATCCGACAGGCTTTTACTCTGCTTTTGTTGTGGACGGCTTTGTGGTTGTGGGCTTTGTTGTGGTCGTTGCGGCTTTGGTGGTTGCGGCTTTGGTGGTTGAGGCTTGGGTTGTGGTCGCCTGAGATGATGCTGCGGAGGTTGTCGATGAGCTGTCACCTGAGGCAGCTGCAGTGGTTGAAGCGGTGGTTGTAACGGTTACCTTCTTCCATACACTCAGGGTGATTACGGTTCCCTTTTCGTAAAGCTCGCCGACCTTCTTGTCCATTGCGAAAACTTCGCCGACGGTGTGCTTGCCGTCATTGGTCAGCAACTTATATTTTACCTTGAAGCCTGCGGTCTGCAGAGTTTCCGAAGCAATGAGATAGTTAACGCCCGTAACATCGGGAAGCTTGATTTTCGTTGTACCGTCGGAAACGACAAGGGTGATGAGAGTGCCTGCAAGGACACTTTCGCCGGGCTCAATGCTCTGGCTGATGATTACTCCCTTGGGATGCTTGGTGCTTTCCTTTGTTACGATGTTGAACCTGTAGTTTTCCGTAAAGAATGAGTTCTGACGGATGCTGTCGTAGGTGTGGTTGTTTACGAAGTCGGCAACGGTGATGTACTTGGGCTCCGTTGGAACGGGTACAGTTGTTGACGGCTCGGTGGTTACCTCCTTGCCGTTGAGGGGAAGGAAGCTGAAGGGCCTGAGAATTTCGTCCATAAAATCAATGGGATAATTTTTATAAATTACCGTGCCGTAAAGTGTGCAGAACATAATTGCACAGAGAATGAAGCCTGAAAGGAAGGACTTGATTGCCACAGAAGCATTCGAGCGCTTTTCCTTCTTTTCTTTTTTGATTTCCTTCTTTTGCTCCATCTCACGGCGGATTTCGAGGTCAACCTCTTCCTTTTGTGTAAGAGGCTTCTTTTCGGGCTTGACGGGGGCTTCTGCTTTAGGTGCCTTTGGAAGCGTGAAGGCTGAAATCAGCTCGTCGAAGCTTTCGGTGCGGTTTTCAGGGTAAACGGAAAGACCGCGGATGAGACCGTCAATTGCAGTCTTTGAAAGAGTGCTTGCAATGGCGGCAGGAAGAGTGGTTGTGTCCTTTATGGTACGCAGAGTTGCTTCGGGGGGAGGAGTGAGGGTTGTGCAGTAGTAAAGCAGTGCTGTTACGGAGTAAATGTCGGTTTTTGCCGTTGCACCCGAAGTGTCGTAGAGCTCAATGGGAGCAAAGCCTTCGGCAGGGGCTGAAGAAAACTCAGCAAGTCCGTTGTTGCACTGGGGGATTGAAAAGCCCGTGATGTGAAGCTTTCCGTCGGCACCGACGAGAATCGTGTCGGGGGAGAGGGCGCCGTGGAAAATGCCTGCGTAGTTAAGCTTGTTGAGAGCCTGCATAACGGGGGTAAGGGCATAAACTGCCTTGCTCCAGGAAAGAGCCTCGTTTTCTGTGAAGTACTGACGAAGGGTGATGCAGTCGTTGTGAGCGCAGACTGCGTAAACCGTACCGTTGAAATCGATTATGTCGCATACATAGGGAAGACAGGGGGTGTCCTTGAAAATGTCAAGACCTCTCCAGAGCCTGAGAAAGCTCTGCAGGGCATCGGAGAACATTGTTTCGAAGCCTGCTTTTACCCTGGGCTCGGTTTCCCTTTCGTTTCGTGTGACGATTGAGTGAGGGAAGAATTCGATAACATCAACGATTGCACCCGTCTCAATGTCAGTACCGATGTAGGAGATTGTGTCAGGTGAGGTGCTCTGAACTCTTCCCACGAGGTATTTACGCATAATGAGTGAGCCCGGCTCGAGATAGGGCGCAGGCTGAAGAAGCTCTTCGTTATATCCGCATCGGGGACAGACGGTAGCATCGTAGGGGATGCTTGCCATACAGCCCAGACAGTATTTTAATTCTTCTGACATAATGTCACCTCTTATATAATAAATCACTATAATTGTACAGTTTTTTTATATAATTGTCAAGGTGGACAAAGCTTTGGCACTGAACGAAAAAAGACATCCGTGGAAGGACGGATGTCTTTTTTCATAAAAATAAGTATGAAAGATAGGAAAAGATATGGACTTAAGATGCGGCGTAATAGGGGACACAGATTCTTCCGGTGTTCTCCATTTCGCGATTGAAGTTTTCTCTGATTTTCTGAACCTTTCTCTTGTCAGCCTCCTTCTGCTGAGCAAGGGCGATGCGCTCACGCTCTTTTTTCTCAAGCTTTCTGCGGTTGTATTCGGTGGTCACCTTTTCGTAAAGAGCAGTAAGCTGCTTTTCAAAAATAAGACCTAAAAGGAAGGTTACGGATGCGATTATAAGAACAAGTATAAACTGCTGGGCGATGATTGATAAAATCTGCTGTGTCATAATTATTAACTCCTTTTTGATGCTTGTATTATGTGTTCGCTTTAAACGAACATTCGTTTGTTGTTATGGTTAAATTATAGCACGAAAAACTCAAAAGTCAATACAAATGTTCGATTTTTTTATTTTTTCAGTCCTTTTAAATGGACTTTAGCAACTTTTTTGCGGATTTTTGCAAATTTTGTTTTTGGGCATGTCAAAAAAGAAAGGTAATTTTTGTTAGTTTTGCCCTAGGGGAAATTACTGTAAAAAACTGTAAAATTTTTGCAGATGTGATATACTATAAATAAGAATTTAATTTTTCGGAGGTTTTGAAAAATGGCATACATCAAAAAAGAGTTCACATTTCCTTCAGTTTCAGGTCTTGCTGATATTCATGCAGCTTCCTACAAGCCTGAAAACGGAGAAATAAAGGCAGTGCTTCAGGTTGCACACGGCATGGCAGAGCATCTTGAAAGATATGAAAAATTTGCTTCACATCTCTGCGACCTCGGAATCGCACTTTACATCAACGATCATCTCGGTCACGGACAGAGCGTTACCTCCTCATCGGAGCTCGGTTACTTCGGTGCAAACGAAGGCTGGAGAAACTTTGTTGAGGACTGCCGTAAGCTCACGGGCATCATCAAGGCTGAAAATCCCGGTACACCCGTAATCTTCTTCGGTCACTCCATGGGCTCCTTTGTTGCAAGAGCCTATACATATATGTATCCCACAGAGGTAAAGGCTGCCGTTTACTGCGGTACCGCTGCACCCAATCCTGCTTCGGGCGTGGGCATCGCACTTTCATCTCTGATTGCAAAGCTTAAGGGTGACCACCACAGAAGTAAGCTTATTGACAAAATTGCTTTCGGTGCATACAACAGCAAGTTTGAAAAGAGAACAGCCTTTGACTGGCTTTCAAGAGATGTAAAAGAGGTTGACAAGTACATCGCTGACGACCTTTGCGGCTTCCTTTTCACAGCTAACGGCTACAGAGACCTTATGCAACTTCTCTCCTTTGTTTCCTCAAAGGAGTGGTTCGAGGGACTCGACAAGCAGCTTCCCATCCTTGTGATTTCAGGTGATATGGACCCCGTCGGCAATTACGGTAAGGGCATCAATCTTGTCTGCGACAAGCTTTTCAAGGAAGGTAAGGATAACATCACAAAGATTCTTTATCCCCAGGCAAGACACGAGATTCTCAATGAAAAGGCTTACTTTGATGCAGTGGTCAAGGATGTTGCTGATTTCGTTTACAAAAATATCTGATCAGGAGAAAAAAGATGTCAGCTTCGATAAGTGAAAATAAAATTATTATTGAAAATTCTTATATAAAAAAAGAACTACACATCGAAAAAAACAGAATAAGCTTTTACACGATCGAAAACAAGCTGAGTAACAGAAGCCTCACTGCCGGAAAGGGCAGTGAGGAATTTGTGATATCTTTTCTGGGCAAATGCAGGTTTTCCAAAAAGCATATCTGTTCATCAGTTCTTAAAATAAAGGATGTAAAAACCGAGGAAAGCGACGGAAAAACCACCCTCAGAATTGAATTTGCTCCTTTCAGCGTGAAGGATAGCAAAATTGTTCTTTCAGAGGTGTACGAGCTTAAGGAAAGCGATCCGTTTATGAGAAAGCATCTCGAATTCGCTTTTGAAAAGGTTGGGAAAAAGCCTCTTAAGCTTGATTTCATCAATTTTGAAAAGCTCTCTTTTGATTCGGGACTTATGCATTGGAGTGTGCCTAAGCAGAAAAATTCCCATGTTTCCGGTTATGTGCTTGAGCTCGGTCAGCCCGTTTATATTGACTCGCTTTATTTCGGCTGTGAGTTTCCTCTTTGCAGCAATGTGATTGAAGAATCAACCGCTTCCGTCACTTATTATAACGGCAAAAATCTTACAGCTCTTATGAAGGACGGAGTATACAGAACCTATGATGCAGTTGTCGGTGCCGCTGAGGGCAACCTTTTTGCTCAGGTACAGAAGGCGTTTTTCGGTTACATCAGGACGATTTCCAAGCCCTGCTATTTAAGAAGGCAGTATAATTCATGGTATGACAATATGCTTAACATCACAAGGGAGAATGTTACCTCATCCTTCCTTGAAATTGAAAAGGGGCTTACAAAGTACGGCGAACCCGTGGTGGACAGCTTTGTTGCCGATGACGGTTGGAATGATTACGAAAAGGGCTTCTGGGGCTTCAACAAAAATTTCCCCGACGGACTTACACCCTTTACAAGCTTAAGTGAAAGCTTCGGCTCACGCTTCGGACTGTGGCTCGGTCCCCGCGGAGGATACACAACGGACACACCGAAATTTGCAAAGAGGATTGAAAAGGCAGGTAACGGCTACTACAACAAGCAGGCAATGGATATCTGCGTTGCGAGTGAAAAGTACGTCGAAAAAACAGGTCAGCTTCTTTATGACTTTATGAAGGAGTACAGACTCAATTATTTCAAGCTTGACGGCTTTGCTCAGAGAGCATGCAAAAACAAAAATCACGACCATATGACCGGCGGATATAATCAGATGTATTTCTATACGGATATATGGGAAAAGTGGATTGCGGTTTTTGAAAAGCTAAGCGACGGTGCGGCTGAAAAATTCTGGATAAACCTCACCTGCTACGCACCGCCGAGTGCATGGTTCCTCAAGTGGGTAAACAGCGTGTGGATGCAGATAAGTAATGACCACGGCTTTATCGGAAAGAAGGGAAAGGTCAGCGATAAGGACGGCTTCCTTTCCTATCGCGATGAAATGTACTTTGACTTTTACGAAACAAGGCAGTTCCAGTTCCCGCAGATGAGCCTTTACAATCACGACCCGATTTACGGAGCCACCGCAAAGGTGAAGATGACTGACGACGAATTCCGTTCCTACCTTTTCACAATGGCGGCAAGAGGCACCTCCTTCTGGGAGCTTTATTACAGTCACAGCCTTATGAACGAGGCAAAGTGGAGAATCAATCATTCGGCACTGCGATTCATTGACAGAAATATGTTTGTGCTTTCACATTCCGTGATTTTTGGCGGAAGACCTTCCGAAAACAAGTGCTACGGCTACGCCTGCTTTACCGACAGCGAGGGAATTCTCTGCCTTCGCAACAGTTCAGCGGAAAAGCAGAGCTTTATGGTGAAGCTTGACGAGCATATAGGTATCAGCAAGACATTTACTGAAAAAGAGGTATGTACCGTAATTCCTTATACCATAGGAAAGCTCAGTAAAAGGTACGGCTACGGTGACAGCTTTGAAGCTGAGCTTGATGCCTTTGAAACAAGGATTTACCATTTCGGAAAGAAGGCTGAAGTACCCAAGGCGGTATTTGCTCATCCCATAAACAAAAAAACACTTGAGGTGACATTTGATACTATCGTCGGAATCGGAAACATTTCCTGCAATGAAAACCCGATTGCAGGTGCTGAGCTTCTTGAGGATTATATGACAGTACGCCTCACCTTTGAAAATGACTTTGCGAGAGAAAACAATCTTATTCTCTCAGGTGTTACCGATATTGCAGGCAATGTCACCGAGGTAAAGACTGACTTTGACTATAACGAAAACGGAATTGTTGTGTACGGCGTGAAGGGTAACAGCGGATTTTCAGTCAAGGCAACCCTTGACGGCAACTGCAATCAGCATCTTCTCAGTCAGGGCGATGAAATCAGTCTTACCGTTGACGAAAAAGGCTTTGCCGAATTCACTGTGGCAGGGGAGACTCTCCGTTCACTTAAGGCTGTCGGCGACACGGTACAGATCGTTGCCGTAAGAGAGCGTAACGGTGTTATGAAGCTTTATTTTGACGGTGTGCTCGAAAGCGGAAGAGCATCAGAAAACATTTACCTTAAGGGTGAGGCAATGAATCATCTTGATAAGGTTAAGGTATTTGACAGAGCACTTGCATTTGATGAAGTGTAAGGTGACAGTATTCGAACCAAATAAGGTTTAATTGGGCATATTTTCACCGTAACAGTGTTAAAAAGCCTTGAAAGGCGCGAGCCTTCCTGCGGTTTTTGCCTTGTTACGATAAAAATCTTCTCCCATTAAACTTCGAAGAATCTTAAATGTTCAGGTTGTAGTGCATTTGGGATTTTCTTCGACGAAGCAATACTCGCGTATTGCGAGGAGAAAAAATTTCAAAGGTGCTGCAAATCGTACATTTAAGACTCATTTGGTTCGATTGCTGTCACCTTA
>JAZSAM010000005.1:0-4113 GCA_045601905.1 Acutalibacteraceae bacterium
AACCAAATAAGGTTTAATGGGGCATATTTTCACCGTAACAGCGTTAAAAAGCCTTGAAAGGCGCGAGCCTTCCTGCGGTTTTTGCCTTGTTACGATAAAAATCTTCTCCCATTAAACTACGAAGAATCTTAAATGTTCAAGTTGTAGTGCATTTGGGATTTTCTTCGACGAAGCAATACTCGCGTATTGCGAGGAGAAAAAATTTCAAAGGTGCTGCAAATCGTACATTTAAGACTCATTTGGTTCGATTGCTGTCACCTTACGGAACAGTACATTGTCAAGCTTTCCAACGAAAAAGTCAAAGAGCACAGCCATAACCACAGTGCAGACAAAGCACAGAACAACAAAAATGTACTTGTGGCTCTGGGCAAGTCCCAGCTTACTTAAAACTATCATGGGTATTCTCTGCAGAATGTATACGCTGAAAACATGGGAGCCGAAAAAGTCGAGAATGCCGTTGCCGATTTTTACCTTCATTGTTGCAAGAACAATCAGTGCCATAAAGAGTATACCCCACATGGAGTAAAATTCGATGCCGTCGTCTCTTTTTAAGTAAAAGAGGGTGTAAGCAAGAAAGGCAAGTCCGAAAGCGGTAAAGTAAATGCAGTCGTGCTTCGTGATGAGCTTTTCAAGGGGATCTTTCACAAGTGAGAAAATCATTCCTACGGGGAAGAGGATGATTGTGTCGTAGCACCAGGTGTCTCTTTTTAGAAGAATCTGGGCGTAAACGAAGCCCACGGAAAGCACCGTTGCGAGAATTACACCGAGAATATGGTTCTTTCTTGCAAGCATAAAAGCAATGAAAACTACAATATAAAGTCCGAGAACTGCGAAAATGTACCAGTTACTGTTTCCGACGGCGGAATAGCCGATGAGAGCAAGCAGGATTCTTTTGATAGGGAAGGTTTTGCCGAAAAGGAGATTGACAATAAGAAAGAGTACAACGGCAATGTCGAGGTGCAGAAGAACCTTGAGAAAGCGGTTTTTCGGTATGGCCTTTACATAGTCCGTTCCCTTTTTCTTTATCGATTCCATAATGCCGAAGCCCGAATAAAAAAGGAAGGGCACAACCACCATCTGCAGAAGATAGCTTTTGAAGGTGCTGTAGGGCTTGTCGAGGCCTGTGTCAAGGCTTATGTAGGTGCAGACATGGCTCCAGAACACAAGAAGCGTGAAAAGCCCGTTGATTGCGGTTGTCTGCTTTATGCCGATGTAGTCGGAGTGAAATTCACCGGGCTTTGTTGCCTTCATGCCCACAAGGGCAACAAGAAAAGTTATAATCAAAAAAACAATCATGGTATCCCTCCTTGATTTTCTGATGCTATTATTACATAATATTATTTTCTTTTCAAGGGGAGAGAAGGAAAAGAACGAAATTTTGCAAAACTTTCTTTTAATAATCTTACTTTTTGTTGACAACGGGAAAATAAAGTTGTATCATATATTATGTATAATAGTGGAAAATGGATAGTTATGTCCCGACGAAAAAAGATAAAGGAGCAATAATAAAATGAAAAAGCTTTTCGCTGCAGCTCTTGTGCTTATAATGCTTATTACAATGTCCTTGCCTGTTATGGCAAGTCCCCTTGAGGCTTTTTATACGGCTGACCTGAGCGTTGACCCGGGTAACCCCCGTGCGGACAAGCCCGAGTACAGTTACGCCTGGCTCGACAACATTGTTGTGCGCTCGGACCCCAACGCAGTAACCTCAACACTTTACACTCCCACTCCCGAGGATTACCCCTACAGTCACACCTTTGACGATTTTACCCGGGAGGTCAACAATTACAGTCTTCTTTTCAAGCTTGACGAGGAAACCGTAGGAGCCGCCTACAAGGAGTTGACAACGCTTATTTACTATGCGGTAACCGCAATGGGCTTTACAACTGATTACGAGATAATGTGTGACTACATACAAAGCTACGGAATCACCCTTTCCGAAAACGCCGTTGACAATGCAATGGCGGTTGCCATCGTTTACGCCGCACTCAAGTACGACGCAGTTTACGTGCTTTACGAAAAGCAGGTGGAAATTCCCGTCGGCGCAACGGTTGATTACGCACTCATCATTATCCTTTCCCAGCTTACGGCAATAACACTTCCCTCAGGCATCGATACCTATTCAGGTCTTGGTCTTCTTGCGCTGAAGAATTATGTTACAGGCTTTGACGAGCTTCCCATCAGCGAGAATCCCGATGCAGGTGAAATCTTCCACTGGGCGAAAATCATCACAGCCTCGGAAAATGAGTATCAGGTTCCCGTGGCTTCCTATCAGGAGGCAACAAGAGCACAGAAGGAGTATGTTGACTATCTTTATTACGCTTCAATAATCAACACGGTTTACGATGTAAATGTCGATCCCATTTATCTTGTTCTTGCAATGCAGAGCAAGGAGGAAAACGCCCTTCAGAGATTCATTCTCAAGGCAATGCTTGACGAAAAGAATGTGGCTTACGCTCCCGAGGCAGGCTGTGAGGAGCTTTTCGTTCTTGCCTGTCAGAACGGATGTTTCGCACTTGAGGATGATTTCTACGCCGACATTTTTTCTTACAAAATGACAGTTCCGGCCGACTGCGAAAAGGTGTGGTTCACACCCTTTGCACTTGCTTCACAGCTTGAAGGCGGCAACGATGCTTACCTTAAAATTTACCTCAACGGCACCGAAATGGCTCCCAACTCAACAGTAAGCACTCCTCTCAACCCCTCAAAGGCAGAGGAAACCGTTGAGCTCAGGGTTGTTTACGATGACGGAGTGAACGCTCCCGAGCAGGTAATTTACAAGTTCAGGGTGCTCAAGGATGCTTCTTCGGTTGAGGAAAACAAGCCCGTTGCCGAAAATGATATGGTCGGCAAGGTTGAGGAGTTTATCGGCACGATCATTCCCGACAGCAACTCCGTTGCAAATGAAAAGGTTGACGAGATTTTCTCATCAATTGACTCTGCCGTTTCACAGGTGGGAGACAAGATTGAGCAGAACCTGCTTACCACCTACGGCACCGAAATAACTGCTTCTGCAGAGTCAAACGGTGCAGACATAAGCGTACAGACCACCGCCGCAGAGTCTCAGGACGGCAAGGACTGGTTTGACTTCAATTACCTTGAGGAGCTTATTGATGGCGTTTATGTTACCGATGCAAACGGAAACATTGTCACAACCCAGTCGCTTTATTCTTACGATGACGAGGATGAAGCCACAGAAAGCATCATCGAAAGGGTTACCGAGACCGTGAAGGAAAGTCCCGAGGTTGTGGCTGTACCTTCAAGCCTTCTCGCCGCCTTCTCCGTAATGGGCTACTTTATGGCAAGAAAGCACCGTGACGGAAGCGTAATCGGCTTTGAGGATGAAAAGGAAGAATCAGAAGAGGAATAATTGAAAATTAACGGCAAAGGGGATGTAAAAAAACTCGTTTTTTTACATCCCCTTTTTTTGTGAAAAATGTAAAGTGAAAAACTCCCGTTCCGCAGAGATGGCTCGGATGTGAAAGTAAGAGCCTGATTTCTCTCCACTTTCAGGGGAGATGTCGGTGTGAACTCCATCCGTCTTTTCCTTCGGAAAATCCACCTTCCTCAGCGAGGAAGGCTCGTTTGGCTCCCTCACTGAGGGAGCTGTCACGAAGTGACTGAGGGAGTACAAATGCGTCGCAGACCCTTAAATCCGCATTCCGAACTCCGCATTCCGAATTATACTGAGATGTTTTCTTTATGACTTGCACGGCATCTTTTACTAATAGTCTCTTAACTGCTTTTGCACCCCGGACGCCTCGTGGCGGCGGGCCAGTTACTTTGTCAAGAGCGACAAAGTAACCAAAGCGCCCTTTCGGCTACTGAGCTTTTACAACTATTCATTTATCCGCCGTCGCAAAAAGGGAAGTCCCGACACCTCACGGACTTCGCCGTGAGACAGTCCACCGCGGTGAATTTGTCAAATCAATTAAATCTGTCCCGCGTTATAAAGTAAAAATCTGCTTCTTTAAAAATATACAAAGATATAACCTTAGTCGCCCGAGGGGCGACACTACGCAACTTACCCCGACACAAGCAGATTAAACAGCTTTGTAGTGGCGGCGAATGTCGGACTATTCGTTGTTGGAAGACGGCGAGTGCGGAGACCAT
>JAZSAM010000006.1:0-2911 GCA_045601905.1 Acutalibacteraceae bacterium
TTTGTGCCTTGTCTTGACAAAAATTCGCTCTGTAAAAAATCATCAGACCCAAAAGTGCGAATTTTTGTAAGGCTTTTTGGATGTTGAGGATGCCGACAGGCTGCCGCCTTTCAAGTCCGAAACGCCGAAAAGGCTCAAAAAGTCACACTTTTAGGCGAGTTCGGATTTATACTCGTCAACCTAGGTGTCTTTGAATCTCAAAAAATGAGGAGGAAGAAATTTGGCAAACAAAATCTCAACATTACTTTCGGATTTCCGTCTCTATTGGAAAATTCCGATGCCTAACCGCTATATGAGCTTCAAGGAAATTGCAGCCTACGCAGGTGGCGGTATCGGTGCTTATTTTCTTATTTATATGGGAAATCAGCTCGTTGTAAACATCAACAATATGATTGTCGGTGGAGCAATCGGTCTTTCACCTACTCACATGTACATATTGTATGTTATTGCAACTCTTGCAAATATTCCTTTGACCGCAATCAGAGCGAATATGATTGACAATACGCGTAACAAGGCAGGTAAGTACAGACCTTATCTTATTTCAATGGGTATTCCGACTATGCTCATTGCAATTGCATATGTATGGTTCCCGTATCCCTCTCTTTACGAGATGTTCCCCAATGAAATTTTCGGTCTTGAGGGCGGATATGTTGCAAAGGCTGCGGTTGTGCTTGTGTTCAACCTGCTGCTGCAGTTCTTCTTCAACTTCTTCAACGATGCATATACGAACCTTATCCACGTTCTTTCACCCAATACTCAGGAAAGAACCGATGTACTTGCAATCAAGAGCGTTGTTTACTCACTCGCTCCCTCAATTGTTCAGATAGTTCTGCCCATCGTTTCACAGTTCCTTACTAACAACAGTATGGTTGACATCAAGCTTTATAGGGTAACTTATCCTATATTTGCTATTATCGGTATTGGTCTTACTGTGGTTGTTTTCGCAAACACCAAGGAAAAAATCGTTCAGGCAAAAACCCGTGTTGTTCAGGTGCGCTTTACCGATTCCTTCAAGTCTGTTGCAAAGAACAAGTATTTCTGGATTATTGCACTTGCAGGCTGGTTGGGCTTCCTTGAAGGCTCCTACGGCAACATTATGAACTGGACCTACAACTACGGTCATGCATGTAACGGTACCACAATGGGTATCATCAACACCGTTGTAGGTAACGCTTCCATGTGGGGTATGATTATTGCTCCCTTCTGCATCCGCAGATTCGGTAAGAAAAAGGTGCTCGTCGGTATTAATACAATGAACATCATTTGTATTCTTGCGATGGGTCTTAACAAAACAAATATCTACTGGCTTGCAGTCTGTGTTTACTTCAACTGGCTCTTCGGTGCCTTCGAGCAGATTACAACTCCTGCAATTCAGGCGGACATCCGTGACTATCACCAGTACAAGACAGGCGAAAGAGTTGACGGCATGTTTGCAACCGTTCAGACAATCGGTAATATTGTTACACTTGTTACCTCATCGATTATTCCCTTCGTTTATGAGCACTACGGCATTTACGAGGGTAACGGCTATGAAAATTCACTCGCTATTCTTGACGTTGAAACCGGCGAGCCCGGTCTTCTTCCCAAGATTGTCGGCGTAATTATCCTTATGGCTGCATTCGGTGCATTCCTTAATATGGTTCCTTATCTCTTCTATGATCTCAAGGAAAAGGATCAGAGAGGTATTATCCGCGTTCTCAAAATCCGTGCAATGTTTGAGGATTACGGTAACGGTATCCGCAATGATGCAGAGCTTGTTGAAGCTATTGATATCATCCGCGAGGCAAGAGAAACTGCTCTTCTTCCCTTCAAGGAAATTGACAGAAAGCTTTCAGGCAAGGAACGCAGAAAGCTTAAGGCTGAAAATGAAGAAATTGAAATTTCGAAGTTTGTTATTGCCGAGCTTGAAAAGTTCAGCTCCAAGGTTGTTATGACAAAGGTTGCAGCTAATGAAAGGGTTTACAGCGCAGGACTTATCGGTCTTTACAATGCTGATATGAACGAAATCAAGGAAGAGCTTGCCGCTGCAAGGATTATGCCCTCAGGCACTACCGAGGAAAAGGAGCTTCGTAAGTTTGCAATTGAAATTGCAAAGAACAAGAAGGCTTCACGCAAGGCTATCACCAAGTACTATAAGAGTGCAGGTGAGTTTGTTCAGCCTGATTTTGCTATTGTTGAAAAGCTCTACAACGCAGAAGATGCTGCTGACGAAAAGCTCAGAGAGCTTTACCTCAGAAAGGACGAGGCAAAGAAGGCTAAGGACAGAGCTCTTGTAACTTCACTTGATGTTGAAATTAAAGCTCTCAAGCTTGAAAAGAAGCAGATACAGAAGGATACCAAGGCAGAGATGGACAAGCATGCTCAGTTTGCCCGTGCTGCAAAGCCCTATCTTGATGCTGCAAAGCTTATGAAGGACAAGGAAAACTACGCTCACTTCGATGATATTGCTGAAATGTACGAAGAAAGCAAGGTAGCAGCCGAGGCCGCAAGACAGGCTCAGCTTGAAGAGCAGAAGCGCCTTGAGGAAGAAAAGGCCGCAAGAACAAAGCAGCTCAAGGAAGAAAAGGAAGCTGCAAAGGCCGGCAAAAAGTTAAAGAAATAAGATTATCTTAAGAAACATAATAAAAGGGGATGTAAAAAAACTCGTTTTTTTACATCCCTTTTTTAGGGGCTAGGAAAAAATGCGCAGAATGAGCAAACCGAGCCAAAATAAAGCTTTTGCTTTATTTTGGTTTACCCGACGGCGTACAAAGGTACTCCGAGGGCGAGGTTTGTTTATAGCATAAAACGCAAAAACCTTGTTTTTGCCTGCTTTTGCTGATTTTTACAGTTTTAAAGGGTTTCTTTGGCAGTTTAAAACCGAAAGAAACCCTTTAGTTATCTTGTTTTATGCGGTCTGCACTTTTTTACC
>JAZSAM010000007.1:0-36588 GCA_045601905.1 Acutalibacteraceae bacterium
CTTATCTCGTTGTTTAATTTTCAAGGTCCAATTCGCTGCTCTTTTTCGAGACAGCTCAAAGAGTATACCATAACGCACACCCTTTGTCAAGACTTTTTCAAAACTTTTTTCAAGTTTTTTCATAGCCTTTTTTCTCTCGCACCCCCCTCAGTCGCTCTCGCCCCCTCGAAGAATGCTTGCATATATTATCACCTCTTCTCTCTTTTGTCAACAGTTTTTTACAATCTTTTTTGTTCTTTTTTACCTGTTATTCTCCATTTTATATACCCTCCCGGGTGTGTTTGTGCTATTAGCCAAAAACACCACTACATATTGGGGTGGGGTTGCTCTTTTTTCGCTTTTGTCTATATGTGGGTGAGGGTAAAACAAAAGTGCAAGGTTTTTCCCCTGCACTTTTGTTTTACCTATGTTTTTATTCTTCAGATTCAATCGGTAGTTCCTTTTGTTCGGCAAAACAGTTTGAGTCTTTGTTTATGTCCGCCACCTTACTTTTCATACTTATAAATCCTTTGATTCCCCAAAACAAAATATCAGGCACAACAAGGACACCGCTAATTATTATTTCAAGAGGAAACAGCAAGGTCATAATTACAATTACCGGCGTTGGCAGACGGTCTATGTTGCGTGCTTCCTTGATTATCTTTACTGTAAAAAAGAAATTAAAATAGCTGCTGACAAAACAGGCAGAAAGAAAAGACCTAAAAAGCTTTATACTCAACATGTCACGTTCCAAATTAACTCCGGATATATAAATTTCTGTTATAGGCTTTCCCATAAGTATAGACACAAGCTCCGCCACAAACATACAAGCAAATACAGCCATAAGAATCAAGAAATATTTTTTATATGTGGATTTAGAAACACGTCTCATATTACCCCTTCTTTCTATATGTTTTGATTTAATTATATTACCTGCCCCCGAAAAAATCAAGCATATCAAGTTATATAACTGAAAAGACCTTACAGCTTTTCAGCAACTGTAAGGTCTTTCTTTTCTTTCGCTCGCCGCGGGGCGTTACTTTTCTTGAAAGAAAAGTAACCAAAAGAACTTTCCGTTTTTTTATTCTGCTGACTCAAGTGAATCAAGTGACTGCTTCTTCAGATAAGCATTGATAAACCCGTCAAGCTCGCCGTCCATAACAGCATTGATGTTACCCATTTCAAAGCCTGTTCTGTGATCCTTGGCAAGAGTATAAGGCATAAACACATAGGAACGGATCTGACTGCCCCAACCGATTTCCTTCTGCTCGCCCTTAATATCCTCAATCTTATCAAGATGCTCTCTTTCCTTGATCTCAATAAGCTTTGACTTAAGCATTCTCATACAAACCTCACGGTTCTGATGCTGGCTTCTTTCAACCTGGCAGGAAACAACAATGCCTGTGGGCTCGTGAATAAGACGAACTGCAGATGAGGTCTTATTAACCTTCTGTCCGCCTGCACCTGAAGCACGGTAAACCTCCATCTTGATGTCCTCTTCTCTGATTTCAACCTCAACAGTATCATCAATTTCGGGCATAACCTCAAGAGAAGCAAATGAAGTGTGACGGCGTCCCGAGGAGTCAAAGGGAGAAACACGGACGAGTCTGTGAACACCCATTTCGCTCTTAAGGTAACCGTAAGCATTTTCGCCCTCGATAACAACGGTTGCCGACTTGAGTCCTGCTTCATCACCGTCAAGGAAGTCAACGGTTGTGAACTTGAAGCCGTGCTTGGTTGCCCATTGACCGTACATTCTGAAAAGCATCTGGCACCAGTCCTGAGCCTCTGTACCGCCTGCACCTGCGTGGAAGTTAAGAATTGCATTATTATTATCGTATTCACCTGAAAGAAGAGTGGCAAGGGTCTGCTTTTCAAGCTCGTCCTCAACAGCCTTTACACTGCTTTCACAATCCTCAAGAAGATCAAGGTCGCCCTCCTCGTCGGAAAGCTCAATCATTACAAGAGCATCCTCAAAAGCAGCGGTGAGGTCCTCATAGCCCTTGATTTTGCCCTTGAGTGCGGCAATGCGTCTGAGCACCTTCTGTGAATTGGAGAGATCACCCCAGAAATCCTCTGCAGCAGTCTGCTCTTCAAGTGTTGCAACCTCGTTTGCCATCTTTTCAAGCCCAAGGGCGGAGGCAAGCTCCTTCAGCGGCTTTTCACTTTCAAGAAGTCTTAATCTTAATTCTTCAAACTGAATCATCTTGTTTTATCCTTTCAACCATTAAGTTATTTTTAATGTCAACAGTACAAAATATAAGAAAATAAATTTATCCTTTTACATTATACACAATTATTTGCAAAGGGCAACACATTTGTGAAAAAAAGTTTAAAAGGTTGCAATCATCGGATAAAAGTAGTATTATTCTATATATTAGTTATAGGTAAGCTGTTATTACCTTATTATAAAGGAGCTTGTTATGAACTATCAAGGAAATAAATGCCCCGGCTGCAACAATCCCTTCGGTGAGTACGACGACATCGTTGTCTGTCCCGAATGCGGCACACCCCAGCACAGAGAGTGCTACGAAAAGGAAAACAAATGCGTAAACAGCGCCAACCATTCAGACGATTACAGATGGCAGGGTGTTGAAGCACCTGCACTCGTTTCGCAGAAAAGAGAAGAGACCATTCCCTGCCCCAACTGTGGCTTTGAAAACAAAAAGGGAAGTGAGGTCTGCAGAAACTGCGGAATGAAATTCACACTTTTCGGAATGAATGTTGTTGATGCGATTGATGCCGAAAACAAAAGGAACACCAACCCCAACGCCGACATTCCCGATTACACGGCACCCTTCACCCTCGGTCAGGGCGAGGGCTTCGACTACGACAAGCCACAATCAGAGGAAGCTACACCCGATCAGATTGAAAGCATGCTTTCCGACATTCTTTCAGGAGAGAATAATCAGCCTGCCGATGGCAGGCTCAACCTCGGCGGCCCCTTCCCCGACGCTGACGAAATCCACGGTGTAAAAACAAACAATATCGGCAACTTCGTCGGTCCAAACGGCCTTTCCTACATTTCAAAATTCAGGAAAATGGAAGGCGGTAAAAGCTTCAGCTTCAATTTTGCTTCCTTCTTCTTTGCACCCTACTGGTTCTTCTACCGCAAGCTTTACAAGCCCGGCATCATCTTTATGACATCCTTTCTCGCTCTGGCAATCCTCGCATTGCCATCCTATACAACTGTTCTTGAGATTTATGATAAGATTGTATCCATACTTTCTTCCGCAAGCTCCATTTATACCAACGAACAGATCGACCAGCTTTCCGCACTAAAAGAGCAATTGCAGGAAGCAATGCCTCCGATGCTCATTTTTGCACTGATCTTGCTTGTTATCCGTCTTATCTGCGGCTTCATTGCAAATCCCCTTTACAAAAAGCACGTAATCAGACACGCAGGCATAGCCGAAAGAATGAACAACGCCCCTGCCGCAATGGCTTACATCGTGAAAAACGGCGGTGCATCAATCATCATTGCTCTTGCCGCATTCTTGGCAAACGAGATAATTTCCGTGCTTGTTTCCTATCTGTTATAAAAAAATCCGACGGTATTCTCAAAGAAAAACCGTCGGATTTTTTTACTCTTCTTCACCCAGTCCCTTGAAATCCACAAGCGTATTATACGCCTCAAAGTTAAGCAGAAGCTCGTGGGAAAACTTCATAACCGCGCCCTTATTTTCGGAGAAGTCCATTGCTGAAATGTCTGTTTCAAAAAAGCCTATAACGCTACCGAAGTTATCCTGTGCCTGCTGTGAGCTTTCACAGTCAAAAAGTGTTGCCGCAAACAGCGAGCAAAGCTCTCTGAGCTTGTCACTGTTCTTCTCGGTGTCACTGCTCAGATAAAGAAAATACTTCATCAGCATATCAGGTGTCATCAGCTGCTTGCCCTTATCTATAATATAGTTAAGGCCTGCGTGGTTATATGAAACACTTTTCGGCACATCAACCTCAAGCTCGCCCATATAACGAAGAAGGCTGACAAAGGATTTTTCATCGCCTACAAGGTATTTTTTAATCTCAACTCCCGTATACTGCTGTGCGGCAGCCACAAGCTGAGTAACGCCGCCGCGCTGGAGATGATAATTCATACTGCCCTCTGCCTTTTTGACCTTACATACGGAAGACGGATCCATAAAAAATGCCTTGACCTTGTTGGTTGTGCTGTCAACATTAGCAATGAAAAGCAGATGAAGGTTATTGCTTTCATCCTTGAGTCCGAAAAGTATGTCTGTCTGCAGGTCATTGACCGGGATGTACTCTGTTGTCTCCTGGGTTGCTGAGGTGGCTTCATCCAAGGCTTCTGTTGTAACCTCCTCCACCGGGTCATTCTTGACTGATTCAAGCACAATCATCCCCACCGACAAGGACGCAAGCAGAACAACAATGGTAATAAATGCTTTTAAAATAAAGGGCTTTCCCGGTTCGGAAATGTTGCCTATTCTTTCAGCGGCTTCTTTAAAAAAATTCTTTATATCAGTAAAGAGCTCACTGTCAAAAAACTCTTTCATATATATCCTCCAGAAACATCGGATTTAAAACAAAAAAATCAGCCTATGCTGACTTCATAATTCTGATTACTTTATAATTCTACCACAAACCCTCCTTCAAGTCAATTGTAAAATATTACATTAAACAGATCCGATTTTTGTACAATCGGTTTTAAAAATAAAAGTCTGCCGATTGCACAAATACAACCGGCAGTTTCTTTGTTTTAGCTGTTTACTTGATTTCGAAGGAATATGTATAGCCTTCAAGGGGCTGACCTACGCCGAAGTCTCTTGCTGTGAATACAACTGAATCGTCATATACCTCTATGTAAGTGCCGAGACCGACCTGCGGGAAGGGACCATAGTCATTGTCCTTACCGAATGCAGGAAGGTTGATTGAGTAAACGCCCTTTTCTGCATCGAACACCTCAAGGGAGTTCTCGTAAACACCGTCGTGAAGATGTCCGTTGAGATAGAAGACATTGCTGTGCTTCATAAGAACTTCCTTGACTGCTTCTGAATCGTCACCGAGACCGCCGTTCTTCCACACCTCGGGAAGGCCGTGGGTGTTGTCAAGAGGCTGATGACAGATAACAAATGCGGGCTTTCCGTCAGCCTTTGTAAGCTCAGCATCAACGAATGCAAGCTGCTCGTCGGAAATAACAGCCTTTTCGAACTGCCATTCGTCTGAGCCCATAACGATGAATGTATAGCCGTTGATTTCATATGAATAATAGGGCTTGTCGATTTCCATTTCAAGATATTCGGAAGCCTTGTTCATAACAAAGTCTGTCTGATACTCATAAGCAAGACGGATATCGTGGTTACCTGTTGCAAGAAGAACGGGCTTTTTGCCGATTTCACTGTCTGCAAGAGCATCCCATGTTACCTCATAGGAAGGACCGTCACCGAATTCGGAGATGTCGCCTGCGATTACAAGAGCATCAAATTCATTCTCTGAATTGTCGATGTCCTCAAGTCCGCGCTCGAAAAGATAAGGCTGGAAGGCTGTGTCTCTGTTGTGTGTATCTGCAAATGCAACAAAGGCAAGCCTGCAGTTGTCGGGATCCTGGAACTTAATGGGGTTCTCTGTTGAAACCTCAGGAAGTCCGCCGAAGAGACCTGTGAATGAGAAGATAATTGTAAGGATATTGCTGATAACAGCAATAACTGAGCCAAGTACTGATGATATCATAGTTTTTTCCTCCTTAAATGATTATGTACAGTAATAATAGAACAAAGAATAAAAAATGTCAATAAAGTTTGAGAATAATAATGTCAATTTTTTCATTTTTGCCTTCTCAAAGTATTTTTATTTGCTTCACGGTCAAAATAAAAATGACTACAATAAGAAAAGGTGATATTCTGTGGAAGATACAATCAATCTCTTAAAGGAATGTGACGCCGGAACAAAAACTGCCGTCAACTCAATCAAGGAGGTTCTTGACAATGTCAAAAGCACGGAGCTGCTCAAGCTTCTCACCCAATCTCTCGATGAGCACGAGGACATCGGAAACGAAATTTCCGATACTCTGCGGGAAATGGGCGGTCACGGCAAGGATCCCAACCCTATGGCAAGAGTGATGTCCTGGATGAAAATAAACTTCAAGATGCTCGAAAAGGGTGACGACAAGACCATTGCCGCCCTCATGCTCGACGGCTGTAACATGGGTGTCAAGCAGCTGAGTGCCTACATCAACGAATACGAGCACGCTGACGACAAATCAAAGCGTCTTACGAAAAGACTGATCAACTGCGAGGAAAAGCTCGCAAAGGAGCTTAAAAATTATCTTTGATAAAAAAGCCGAAAGGTCTTGATTTTAATTCTCATTTGAGGTATAATCTGTTGTACCTCGCTGGTATAGCTCAGTTGGTAGAGCAACGCATTCGTAATGCGTAGGTCGTCGGTTCGAGTCCGACTACCAGCTCCAAAAATCCCGTTCGTATCGACGAGCGGGATTTTTACTTATTACCTTTTCACTCTTCCTTACTCCGAACGGAATTTTTGGAAAGTAAAAAATAATAAGAAATGATGAGTAGTTTCCTTCGCTTATGAATAACATCTCCTGATTTTGATAAAAATTTTAAATATATTCCACACTTCGACATTGGTACTGATGTATAGTTATATCAGCATAAAAAAAGGGAGACATTTATATGAAGAAAAAACTGCTGATTACTCTTGGCATATTAGTTGCCCTTGCAGCTGCAACTGCATTTACAATTGAGATTATACCTACAAAATTTGATTACGGTACTTCAGAGATTTACTCCCTTAAAGAAATTGAAGCAGCTGCAAATTTTGTTGCAGATAAGGCAACCGCCCTTAAGGGATGTAAGCTCTTTGCCGTCAGGTATGACGGAGATGAGATCAGCAGAAATAACCTTGACTACTGCAACAGTCTCGCAAAAGACGGAAAAATCTACACCGACTGCATTGTGTTCACTTCTGTCTTCCGCTCACCCGTATTCGGCGGCGGTGCCTGGAATGCAAATTCCATCTACACCTGGTCCTGGTATTTGGCCCGTGCTGAGGGCGGAGAATGGGAAGAAATCACCCACGGATACGCCTGATTCTTTCATCAAATTTTTTTCATATTGCACAATTTATTGAAAACTGTCAGAATTCGTGTTATACTTTATCAAGTCTTAAAATAAAAATAAGGACAGTAAAAGGAGAAAATTATGAACAGATGCTGGTATGACTACAAAACAGTAATAATCACCGGTGCTTCAAGCGGTATGGGTAAAGGACTTGCAGAAAAGCTCATCCGTGACCATAACTGCAAGGTAATCGGTGTTGCCCGTACAGAATCAAAGCTTCAGGCCTTCAAGGAGGAGCTGGGCAACAAGTCCGACTATTTTACATACTACCCCTTCGATGTTTCCGTAAGAGAAAACTGGGAAAGCTTTGCTGAGCAGCTCAGGAAGGACAACATCCAGCCTGACATTCTCATCAACAACGCAGGTATTCTCCCCAAATTCAACCGTTTTTCAAAAATCACCGTTGACGATGTCAACCACGCAATGCAGATCAACTTCTACTCTGCCATTTATTCAATAAACGCTCTTCTACCCGTTATTCTCCAATCAAAAACTCCCGGCATTGTCAACATTGCCTCCTCTGCCGCACTCTGCTCCCTTGCAGGCACAACAATTTACTCTGCAAGCAAAAGTGCCCTCAAGAGCTTCACCGATGCCCTTCGTGAGGAGCACAGAAAGAACTGCTATGTAGGTCTTGTATGCCCCGGCTTTACAAAGACTGACATTTTCCGCAATCAGGGTAAGAGCTCTGAAAAAACACAAAAGGCTCTTAACCTTGTAAGCACCGACTGTGACAGAATGGTTGACCTTATTGAAAAGGGCATCTGGAAAAAGAGAGCCGACATGGTCTTCGGCATGGATGCCCACGCAATGAGCATCGGAAACAAGCTTCTCGGAACAACCTGCTCACGCCTTGCAAGTAAAGTCCTTGAAATTGCCGACCTTTCAATTTTCCGTGAGGTTTTCAGACCGTAAACCGGATTTAAAAGCATAAGACTCCTGCCCGTTCAATTGCGGACAGGAGTCTGTTTCATTAAAGCCTTATTTTTTCTTTTATCAGCCTTTTATAGCGTATAAAGGCTTCGTCGGTTACACCATCGGCTCTTCTCGGCTTTGGAAGGTTGATTTTGATTTCATCGGTGATTTTTCCCGGTACCCCCGAAAGAATGTAAACTCTGTCGGAAAGCAGAATAGCTTCATCGATGTCGTGAGTAACAAACACCGTTGAAACTCCGATTTCACGGATAATATCCAGATACCAGCTGTGCATTGCACTTTTTGTGATTGTGTCAAGGGCACTGAAGGGCTCATCAAGCAGAATAACATCATTGCCCGTAAGATAGGTGCGCATAAGCGCCGCACGCTGCCTCATACCGCCGGAAAGCTCACGGGGATACTTCTTCTCGCAGCCGCTGAGTCCGAAAAGCTCAAAGTAAGCCTTCGCCTTTTCACGGGCGATTTTTTTCTTTTCGCCCTTCATTACAAGGGGCAGGGACACATTATCTATAATTGTATAATGAGCAAGAAGCAAATCCTTCTGCAGCATATAGCTGATCCTTCCCGTTTTGCCCGTTATATCTTCTCCGTCAAGGTATACCTTTCCCGAATCAACATTACTCAATCCTGCAACGGCATTGAAAAAGGTCGTCTTTCCCGAGCCGCTTGCTCCGATAAGCGAAACAATCTCACCCTTTTCAAGATGAAGGCTCACGTTTTCAATTACAGGCTCGTTTTCATATTTAACGGTTATGCTTTCCGCTTTGAGCTTTACCATTTTTTCACCAACCTAAAAATTCGTTTGTGAAGCCGAAGTCTTCAGGGATTTCCTTTGCGATAAGGCCTTCACTGTAAACCCATCTGTAATAGGCATTCCATCTTTCAGCGTCAAAAACGCCCCATGAAGCGGCATCGTCAATGTATTTCTCACTTATCCATGTCTGACTTGCGGTGACAAAATCAAGGGAATCCTTAAGTGAGCCCGTTGTGTCACCTTCAACAAGGATTTCTGCCGCCTCTTCAGGATTTTCTACGGCAAATTCGTAGCCCTTTTTAGTTGCGGCGATAAATGCCTTTGCCTTTTCGGGATTTTCCTTAAGGAAAGCATTATTTGCCACAATGACGGGTGTGTAATAATCAAATACCTCGTCAATGTCCGTAAAGGCAAAATAATCAAAATCAAGTCCTGCCTTCTCGCAGGCAATACCTGCCCAGGCATAGTAAATCCAGATTGCATCGGTATCACCATTTCTCAGTGCCTCAGCTTCATTTGTGACAACATTCGGAATCAGCTCGACCTTTGAGAAATCACCGCCGTCCTTTTCTGTAACATATTTCACCGTTGCCTGCTCAATGGGCCAGTCCCAGGTGCTGTAGCGTTTACCCTCAAGCCCCTTGGGAGAGGTAACGCCCTCACCCTTACGGGAAATTATGCCTGAGGTGTTGTGCTGTAAAACTGCGGCAACTGCAGTAATCTCCGGCACCTCGTCCAGCGAAAACAGATCGGCAAGGGTGTCCTGAAAGGATATGCCGAACTGAGCCTGACCTGAGGCAGTCATAAGCTCTGCACCGTTTTCAGGCGGCTGAACTATCGACACCTCAAGCCCTGCATCCTTGTAGTAGCCGAGCTTGTCGGCAACAAAAAATCCCGTGTGGTTTGTGTTGGGTGTCCAGTCAAGGCAGACGGTAATTTCCGTAAGTCCCTCAGTCCCGTTTTCCGTCTTACCACAGGCAGCAAGGGCAAAAACAAGAACAGCACACAGTATAAGACATATACTTTTTTTCATCATTAAAACCTCTTTCTCTGAAGAAGCGTTTATCTTTTTTTGTAACGCAAAACGTAATTTTTCAGAATTGTGATAATTACCATAAGCAAAAGCGAAAGTGCGGAAATCAGAATTATTACGGCAAACATCTTGTCAAAGGCGTAGGCTTTTTTTACCCTCGTCATATAAACGCCGAGTCCCTCAAAGCCGCCGAGCCATTCGGAAATCACTGCACCGACAACACTGTAGGATGCAGAGACCTTCAGTCCCGAAAAGAACTGCTCTGCTGCCGCAGGAAGCTTCACGTGGCGGAAAACCTGAAATCTGTCGCCGCCCATTGTACGGATGAGGTTTATCTCGTCCTTGTCGGCACTTCTGAAGCCGTCCAGAAGGGAAACGGTAACGGGAAAAAAGGTTGTGACCACAACCAGCGTGATTTTCGGTGCCATCGAAAAGCCCATCCACAGAACAAGAAGCGGTGCAATTGCAATCGTCGGGATAGTCTGACTGATTACAAGCAGCGGGTAAAAGGCTTTATAGAGAAATTCGAATCTGTCCATCACAACTGCAATCACAAATCCGATTACAGTACCGATCGCAAGCCCGTAAAGAGCCTCCTGAACGGTCACAAGTGCGTGGGAGAAAAGAATCTCAAGGTCGCCGAAAAAAGCTTTCACGACCTCCTGAGGCGACGGCAGCATATATGCAGGTACAATTTCACCTTCACTTAATAACAGCCACAACAGCACTACCGCAATAACCGAAACTGCGGGAGCCGCCTCATTTATGATGCTTTGAAACTTTTTTATCAATGGTAAGCACACCGCCTTCCGGCTTGTAGCAGATTTTCACATAAGCTGAAACCGCCTTACAGCCTGCATTTACCGCCACCTTCTGACAGTTTTTCACAATTTCCATAAGCTCATCATAGCTGTCGCCCTCAATGGTTGTTTCAAAGGGGCCTACATAATAGTTATAGCCCGTTGAGGCTATATATGCGATTACCTCGTCAACTATTCTTATAAGCTCGTCCTCATCGTGTACATCGGGTAAAACCTGAATTGCTACGCTTGCGTTCATAAAAACACACTCCTTTGATAAATTCAACATATCAATACACCTTTGGAGATCGTGAGTTTCTTCTTTTTTGGCGCCTAAAAAAAGAAAAATCCACCCCTTGATACTACGGGTGGAAAACAGCTCATTACTTAGCCTACGTCGGTATTATCCGAATCAGGTTATGGGTATAATCTCAGCCGAAAATTCAGCACCCCCAGTAATATTCATATGTCGGCTTCATTATAGCACGGCAGATTCGGGTTGTCAAGGGGGGAGAGTAGTAAGTAGTAAGTAGTTCTGAGAGCAAGGGCCAAGGGCCGAGGGAGAGTGTGCTTAAGGTGTTATCCCGAGCGACACGAAGCATATTTTTTACAACATTCCGGATTCTTCACTTCGTTCAAAATGACATAGGTAAGAGGAAGGTGGATTTGCCGAATGCAAAGACGGATGTAGAAATTCCGCATTCCGAACTCCGCATTTTCCCGGCTACTGGCCACTAAAAAAAACTTACTACTAAAAAACCTGTCCGATTTTACTATCGGGCAGGTTTTAAACTTTAAACTATGCCTTTTTCTTAAGCTTTGCAGTAAGCATATTGATAAGCTTTTCAAAGTAGGGATAGATGAGCTTTACAATCATAAAGCCGATAAATGCATAAACAAGACCAACAATCGCGCCTGCGATAACGTCTGTGCAGTAGTGAACCTCAACATAAATTCTTGAGAAGCCCATAAGTGCTGCAAAAACAGTCATAGGAATGCCGATCTTTCTGTTATAGAAGAGGATTGCAAATGCAGCAGCAAAGGCTGACGATGTATGACCTGAGGGGAAGGAATAGCTTGTGTGATAATGTACAAGATGGGGGAAGAAATACTTTGCATTCTCGCCGCCCCAGAGTGAATAAGCCTCGGGATCAACGCCGTAAAGCATGTAAGGTCTCGGTCTTGCAACGAGCTCCTTAAGAACAAGGTTGTTGCAGATTGTCATAACGCCGAGAGCGATAAGCATTGCAAAGCCGATCTTGCGATACTTCTTTGTGCAAAGGAATACAAGTGCAAGTGCAATAAAGATAATGCCCTCATCACCGAGAGTTGTGATTGTAACGAAAATTGCAGTAAGAGCCTTATTCTGAATTGACTGAACCCATTCAAAAACTGAAAGGTCAAAGCCGAGGAACTTGTCAAAAATCGCGTGGTTTTTGTTGAAGTTCTCAACTCTCAGGGTGTATTCTGTGTCAACGGGAGCGTTATTCTCGTCTGCGGCAACAACCTTGACTGTGTATGTACCGTCAACGGGACAGGAAGCAAAGAACTTCCAGTTGGGAAGCTCACCCTCTTCATTGAGAACTGCATCAGTTGTGCGAAGAAGTGTGCCTTCTGCATCGTAAATTTCAACCTTCCAGCCGCCTTTTACCGTTTCGGGGTTTTCGTCAGCCTCAAGTGCAAAGCAGACATAGCCCTTGCCGCCTTCGTTTGCATAATTGAAGGTATCCTCAAGGTCATCAGCAGTAAGAACTCCGCTGTAGCTCTGACCAAGAGCAAGCACTGCGTCAAGCTTTGCATTTCCTGCGGTTACTGAAGCAACCTCACTCTCAGCCATAGCTGATGCACCGAAGCTGAAAACAAGTGAAAGCATCATAATGAGCGCAAGAAAAACAGATATCTTTCTTTTCATAAAAATTTTCCTTCTTTCTGTATTGTTGTATTTTAGCCTTACGGCCATTATTACCATTTTTATTTTTTCGGCATTTTAATCATAGCAGCTTTTGTGTGTAACGGTAAAGTCACCCTTTTTAAATTCAATCACAGAGTATTTTCCGTCACATAAGGCTCCGGGATTCACTGCGGTTACTCCCGTTAAGTCATCCTTCGTCATTTTCGGAACATGAGTGTGACCGTAAAGTGCAAGGGAAGCATTGACTGCCGCCGCCTGCTTACATAAAAGCGTAAGAGTTGTTCTGACATTGTAGGCATCTCCGTGGCAGGCGAAAACCGTAACCCCGTCAAAGTATTTATATGCCTCACCGTTTACATTAAAATACCAATCGTTATTTCCTCTGACACAGGTGAATTTTTTCTCGGGATAAAATGCCTCGATCCACTCGATCTCTTTCATTCCGTCACCGAGGAAGATTACCTCCTTGCAGTCAGGTTCCTTTGAAAGCATTCTGTCAAGAAGCTCTTTTCTTCCGTGGGAATCGGAAAAGACGAGAACCTTCATTCATAAAAACCTGCCCTTCACCATAATCATATACTACATAATATTATCACAAGTCAGGTGGTTTTTCAATGCAAAATGAAACAAATCTTTCCAATGAAAAAATAAATTCACTTTTAAATATGCTGAAAAGCGGAAGCACGGATTCCGGGAAGCTTCAGAATATGCTCAACGACTCTCAGAAGCAGCAGGTGAATTCAATCCTGTCGGATCCCGAAAGGCTCCGTCAGCTTCTTTCAAGCCCTCAGGCACAAAGCCTGATAAACAAATTCAGGAAACCCGCGCAGGAGGAAAATAAGAATGGCTCCTCCTGATTTCAGCATTGATGCTTTGGGAGAAATTCTGGGGAGCCTTTCTGATGAGGATATGCAAAAAATAATTGGTCTGGCAGACAGCTTCACCTCACAAAGCAACTCCGACGGGAGCCCTCCGCCTTCAGAAAACGGCTTTTCCTTTGACCCGGAAATGCTTATACGGCTTATGGGGATTTTTGAAAAGCTCCGAAGCAACAAAAACGATCCCCGCTGCAATCTGATCACTGCTCTCAAGCCTCTGCTTTCTCCAAAAAGAAGACAGAAGGCCGACCAGGCACTTGAGCTTATGAAGCTTCTTTCTATTTTGTCCGACGGGGATATTTTCAGTTTATAGGAAGTGTTTTTTACGGACAGGGATTTTGCTCTAATTTTCTCGCTTATTATTCTGCTTATGGCTGAATCCGACGACAAGACTCTGCTTATGGCACTTTTATTCATTCTCACTTGACAACATCGGGCTAATCAGTTATGATAATTAAAACAAGCTGAAAGGAAACATAAATATGGAATATACATTTATACCAAAGGGTGTATGCTCAAGAAAAATCACATTCGAAATCAACGACGGAATCGTTTCAAACATCCGTTTCGCAGGCGGCTGTGCAGGAAACACCCAGGGTGTTTCAGCCCTTGCTGAAGGAATGAAGGCGGAGGATGTCATAAACAGACTTTCGGGTATCCGCTGTGGCTTCAAGCGCACCTCCTGCCCCGACCAGATGGCTCAGGCAGTCAAAGAGGCACTCGGTAAGTGATCAGTCAGTAATTAGTAGTCAGAGCACGGGAAACCGTGTTCTGATTTTTTTCGTTTTCCTCATCCTTACTGAAAAAAAGACGAAGGCTTGTGCCTTCGTCTTTTTTAATTGCTTCAGTCTTATTTTGCAAGTGCGCCGATTTCAAGCATAAATCCACCGATCTGTGCGCCGAATTCGGGGCCGCCGTCCATAACAAGACGTCCTGCCTTTGTTGCCTCAAGCATATCGTCAATGCTCATAAGAATACCGAGTGCACTGTCAAGGTTGTTGAAGCGAAGTGTGAAGAAGGGCATTGCTCTCTTGTATTCGCCACGACCTGCTCTTGACTTACCTGCCTTGATTCTGATGAAGGCTGAAACCTGAGGATAGTTATCAACTGCAAAAGCATAAACACGGTCAGGACTCTTTGTGGTCCAGTCCTTGATTTCGGGATGTCCCATCTTGTTAAGCTGGCTGATACCGCTTGAAAGAAGGTAGAAGTAGCACTTAACAAGAAGCTCCTTTGTTTCCTCATCCTTCGGGGGCTCTGTTGCACCGAGAAGGTTAGCCATTTTGAGAAGAACCATTACGAAGGAAACAAGTGTGCCTGCGTGCTTGATACCCTTGATCTTGGGGATACCGCCAAGTGAGATGTTACCCTTGAAGAAATCGTTGAGTGCTTCAACGCTCTTGAATTCAAGCTCGATGTGGGGATCCTCTGTAAGACAGGTGTGAACAAGCCATTCACCTGAATTTACAACAAAGTGCATACCCTGCTTGCCGCCTTCAACGTCGGGGTCAAGACAGCTTACCTGAATAACAGCGTGAGCATTTTCAAACTTTTTCTTAAGGGAGGGAACATCGTTTGCAATAACCTTTACAAGCGGCAAAGCTGCATTGAGAAAGATTTTATTTGAATATAAGGCTTCTTTTGTGTGAGCCATATCGTTTGCCTCCTTGTAATTTTATTAGAATTCGTCGTCCCAGTTGTCGTCTTCTTCGAAATCTGCGTTCATAGTTTCACGAACAGCAGCGATGATACCGTTAGCATCGATACCTGCATCTGACATAATGTCCTCGTGAAGACCGATCATTGCGAAGCTCTTGTGACCGAGCATCTTGAATGCACAGCCCTTACCGTACTGAGCCATAACCTCAGCAACTGCTGAGCCTAAGCCGCCTGTAACAAGATGGTCTTCAACTGTAACGATTCTTCTTGTGTCAGAAATTGCCTTCTGGATAGCCTCAACGTCGATGGGGCTGATTGTGTGCATATTAAGAACACGAACGCTGAGTCCGTCTGAATTCTTGAGGAACTTTGCAGCCTCACGAGCCTGGAATACACATGAACCGCAAGCAATAACGGTGATGTCTGTACCCTCGTGAACCTCAACAGCCTTACCAACCTCAAAGCCGTAATCCTGGTTCTCATAAAGAACACGGTCAAAGCCACGGTTGATACGGATGTAGTAGGGGCCGAAGTTTTCGTAAGCAGCGTTAACTGCGTTTGCTGTTTCAAAGCCGTCAGCAGGAACGATAACTGTGAGGTTGGGCATTGCTCTTGTGATTGCAAGGTCAGTGATAGCGTGATGAGTTGAGCCTGCCTGACCGAAGGATGTACCTGAGTGAGTAGCAATGATCTTTGCGTTTACGTTCTGATAGCAAATGTCAGTGTGAAGCTGATCGCATGCACGCATTGATGTGAAAGCAGAGAAGCCTGAAAGGAAGGGAATCATACCTGCTCTTGCCATACCTGCAGCAACACCGAACATATCCTGCTCTGCGATACCAACGTTGATAACTCTTTCGGGGCAAACCTTAAGAACGTCGCCGAGCTTTGTTGATTTTGCAAGGTCAGCAGTAATAGCAACAACCTTGGGGTCCTTTAAAATAATGTCAGCAAGAGCCTTACCGTAAATTTCAGCTGTGGAAAGCTCAGTCTGGTCAACTGCTGTATAAACAAATCCGCCTGCCATAATTATTTGCCCTCCTTTTCTGCACGTGCGCAACGAGCCTTGTAGTCTTCATCAAGCTCATTGTTGAACTTTTCAAAGCGTGCATCGTCGATTGCACCGTAGTGCCATGTGTAGTCGCCTTCGATTGACTTGATACCTGCGCCCTTCTTTGTATCCATAAGAATACAAGTGGGTGCACACTTTTCCTTTGAGCGTTCGATAGCTACATCAATAGCATCGCAAAGCTCGCCGATGTTGTTACCGTCAACAACGATTGTGTTGAAGCCGAAGGCTGTCATCTTGTCAGCAAGGGGTTCAAGCTTCATAATATCTTCTGTGTTACCGTCGATCATGTTGTGGTTTCTGTCGATGAATACGATACAGTTGGAAAGCTGATAGTGATTGATTGTCATAAAGCCTTCCCAGCATGAGCCTTCACCTAATTCACCGTCACCTGTAACAACGTATGTAAGATAATCCTTACCCATAAGTCTTGCTGCAAGAGCTGTACCTGCTGCGATTGAGGGACCGTGACCGAGTGAACCGGTTGAAGCGTCAACGCCTACAACCTTGTTTGAGTCAAGGTGCATACCCATCTTTGAGCCTGAAAGGTTGAATGACTTGAGCATTTCAAGGTCGTTGAAGCCCTTGTCGCAGAGTACGGGAGCATAAGAAATAGCTGCGTGACCCTTTGAAAGGATGAAGCGGTCTCTGTCTTCCCACTTGGGATCGTCAACCTTGATGTTAAGGTACTTGTGGTAGAGAACGGTAAGAAGATCAAGGACGCTCAGACCGCCGCCGAAATGTCCGCTGCCTGCCCATACAGTTGTCTGAACTGTAAGCTTACGAAGCTCGTAAGCCTTCTTTTCAAGGGCAAGCCATTCTTTTTTTGAAAGTGGCATAATGTTTTCCTCCAATTTAATAAATGATTATTTCTCTCCCTTAAGGCAATGCCTTTATCAGCATCGCCTGTGACGGGGGGATTTTACAGTTTTTATCAGCCGAAAATTTCGGGATGATTCTTTGCTACGATACCGAATGCTTCCTCAGCAACAGCAATTGTGTGCTTGATGTCCTTATCGGAAAGGGCAGCGTTGATGAAGTGGTTGTGGTGAGAAGCAAAGAAGATGCCTCTTGCAACCATTTCAGCAATCCATTCCTGATGGAGAAGCATACTGTCATCGTTGGCAATTCTTAAATAGAAGAGTGCCGGAGGACCTGATGCGATGAGGTTGAAGCCGTGCTCAGCACCTGCCTTAACAAGACCGTTGCAGAGCTTTTCGCCCTTCTGTCTGAACATTGTGGGAATGTCAAGCTCCTTCATCTTGTTGATGTTTGCAATGCAGGCTGCAAAGGGAACTGCTGAAAGCCAGTAGGAGCCTGTGTAAGCAAGTGAGCTCATTGCGTTCTTAAGGAAATCCTTACCGCAGATGGCTGACATGTTGTAGCCGTTTGCAAGAGCCTTACAGAAGCAGATAAGGTCTGCCTCGAAGCCGAAGTAATGGTCGGAGCCCTTGAGGTCAAGACGGAAGCCTGCACGAACGTCGTCAACGATGAGAACGATGTCATTCTTTGTACAGATTTCTCTTACCTTCGGCCAGAAGCCTTCCTCGGGAAGTGCGTTGTCGTGGAAGTTGCCGTGATCATAGGGCTGAGCAATGATGCAGGCGATTTCGTTCTTGTTTTCCTCGATTGTCTTTTCAAGAAGAGGAATATCGTTCCAGGGAATCATAATGTTGTTTGCAACATCCTCGGGAAGTACGCCCGGATAGTCAATCTTCTGACACCAGGGTGAAACGCCGTGGTAGTAGCCGTGGAACATAATAACCTTTTTTCTGTGAGTGTATGCTCTTGCACACATGATTGCGCCCTGAGTTGCGTCGTTACCGTTCTTTGCAAAGAAAGCCCAGTCAGCAGTTGCAACTGTGTCAACAAGAAGCTCTGCGCATTCAACCATAACCTTACCGGGCTGGGTTGTGCAGTTTCCGAGTGCAGTCTGCTTTGCAGCAGCGGCATCAACGTCGGGATCACAGTAGCCGAGAACATTGGGACCGTATGCACACATATAGTCGATATATTTGTTGCCGTCAACATCCCATACATATGTACCCTTTGCCTTTTCAGCAAACATAGGCCACTTTGCAACGGGGATGAACTGACCTTCTGCGGGGCCGAGATGGCCGTAGATACCTGAAGGCACTACCTTTGTGGCTCTGTTGAACCATTCTGTACTTTTATCGTGCTTGTATACAGGGAAACTCATTGTAATACCTCCTTATGCAAGATAGAGTGCTACTCTGTCGAGTATTCTGTTTACGTTATCGATCATATTGATCTGACCGTGCATTGCGATTGTGCCTTCACCGATGCAGGCAATC
The DNA here is from genome assembly GCA_045601905.1 of Acutalibacteraceae bacterium. GTDB lineage: Bacteria > Bacillota > Clostridia > Oscillospirales > Acutalibacteraceae > UBA6857. The sequence continues at coordinate 18,433 of JAZSAM010000007.1, forward strand.
GAGTTAACCTTGCCGTCAAAGAGGTCTCTTGCGAGACGGATGTTGTCAAATTCCATCTGTGAGCGGAAGGCTTCGGGCTTCTGCTTGATTGTAACCATGTGGTGATCCTTTACACGGATGGTTGCACCGACACAATCCTTGATTGAAACATCAATGATGCCGTCGGGGATGAAGGAAGCACTGAACTTACCGATTTCATCGTTGTTACCGATCTGTGAAAGGGCAACTGTGATTACATAGAACATAAGCTTTGTGCTGATTTCAAAGAACTTGTCGTCCTTGAGGTCTTCCTCTGTTGCGCGCAGATACTTTGAAAGTAAATCTGTAAGGGGAATGAATCTCTTGAGAAGGAAGGCAATCTTTGAAAAGCCCTTTGAGGGAAGAGCTGAGCCTGTTCCGTCAACCATTGCGTTGAATTTCTCGGGTGTTGAGAAGGGGAGAAGAACGTCGCAGTTCTTTGTACCCTGTTCCATTCTGCATCTGCCGTTTTTGAAGAAGAGGGTTGCACTGGGGCCGCCCTTGACCTCAAGACCGATGGAAACGGGCTTCTTGACCTTTACAAGCTCACTTGCTTTTTCGTCAAGCTCGCAAAGATTTTCAATTGCACCGAGAACGGCATACATGTTTATATATGCCAGGGTTTTTGCATCTGTCATAATATATCCTCCTTTTTCTTCGGTAACGCTGTTTGGGGCGTTACGCGGTTTAGACAGAGTTATTTTACCAAAAATTAGTGTGACTGTCAATCGCTTATGTGCATTTATAACATTTTTTTCAAATTTTTTAATTATAAAATGGTGATTCTATATTGAATATACACTCTGCCTTATCAGATATAACAAAAAACACTCCGTAAAACTGTTCAGGTCTTACGGAGTGAGGCTGTTTCTTAAAAGCAAATCACGAGTATCGCTGTTGTTATAACGGTAAGAATAAAGGTTATGCCGTATCTTTCAAGATAGGAGCCGAGATAAAGAAACGCAATTGCAGGAGAGTAGAAAATCTTCTGCAGAATGTTTCCGTGTCTGTAAACCTTGTCTGTCATATTCATTGCATCCTCAATGAGGCTGTAGCTGTTAATGAAAAGTGAGCAGGAGAACCAGTAAGACAGTGCACAGATGATAAGTGAGAAGAGATCCGTTGTCTCATAAATGAAAAGATATGAGATAGGGAAGATCGCAAGTAAAAATGCTCCGACGGCATTGAAAAATGCGGGAACAAAGCAAATTGCAAAGGCTGAGCGTGCCGTGGGCATAAGCTCGTGGTCAATGTGTCCGCTGAGCTCATCACCTCTTAAGTATCTGTTGTCCTCAACGGGCACCTTGCATACTCTGCAGACAATCTGCTCCCAGAAGCATCTTGCATAAACACCCGGGAAGGTGATAAGTCTTATAAAAATGTAAAACGCTGTCATTACAGGTCACCTCCCTTGTCTGCAATTACCTCTTTGATTGTCATTTTGCCATCCTTGTAGTTTTCTACAAGCTCGCTGATTTCATAGCCTGAATACTCAAGCTTTTCCTTCATTTCCTCGTAAATTTCAGTGTTACCGCAATAAAGACCGCAAAGTGCATAAAGGTTACAGTCGGCAACGGAAATTCTCGATGAGTTTACATATTCACGCATTGTTTCAAGAGCAAGATTTCCCTCACCCTTGATGAGATATGCCATTGCAAGAATTCTGTAATGGCTCACATCACCCTGACGGGCATTTTTCGCTGCCTCCTCGGCAACCCTGATCATTTCGTCCGCATCAGGAGTTTCAAGGAAGCGGAAGTAATCGGCATAGGATCTGTAGATTTCTGAGCTTTCTGCGTTATATTCCTTTGCCTTGGCAAAATACTTATCCATAAGCTCTTTGTCGCCCATTTTTGCTGCAAGGCTGCAGAAAGCGGGGTTGTAAATCCAACCGTAGAAGCCATCCTCGTCGCCTGCTTCAATTGCGCGGAGAACCTCAAGCTGCTCTTCATAGCCGATGCCCTTGATATTCATAAGATCCACCTTGTAAAGCTCGATAATTGCTGCTTCGTACTTTATGCCCTTTTCCTCGTCGATGTAGCTTTCCTTTACCTCGTCAAGCTTTGCAACCATCTCGTCGTAATCAAAGTCTGCACCGGTAAAGGCATCATAAACAAGGTCACTTGTTGCCTCCTGAGTCTTCTGGAAGCCGTCTACTCTTTCAAGGATAGTCTTATATTTCTTGTTAAAGGGACTTTCAAGCTGATCCTTTGTGAAAATGTTTTCAATGTATTCCTTTGCATCAGCCACATAGCCCGCGCGGCAGAGTGATTCAACAATAAGCTTCTTGACCTTGGCCGAATCCTCACTTTCAGCTGAAAGATAGCTGTAAAGAGTATCAAGAGTTGTAAGAGGCTTACCCTGAGCGTAGCTTACGGTGGCATCAAGAACCTTTATGGTCTTGTCCGCATTGTCTGCAAGGCCGAAAAGAGAAACGGCAAAAATTGCAATTACAAGAAGCACGGAAATTACTCCGCCTATTCTTAATGGATAGTGCTTCATTAGCTCACGGCAGTCCTCACAGTAAGGATAATCCTCGCCGTAAGCGGCACTTGAGGGGTTCTTCTCGCAGCATTCGCAAAGCGGACGCTCCTGCACCTCTTCCCCGGTATCTTCCTCCTCCACAAACTCCTCAAGCTCCTGAATGATTTCATCCTGTGTCTGCTCAGCACCGGCGTTGTCAATTGCCTCCTGGAACATATCACGGATTTCCTCAAGCTCCTTTACAAGCTCGTCTGCAGGTGCATTTTCCTCCTTGCTTTCGCAAGCGGCGTCTTCAGTCTCGAGCTCCTTCTTTTCAAGTTCGTCCAAAATATAACCTCCTAAGGTGATTTCATCACCGAAAATTCATTGTGTTACATTTTATCACCACTTCAGGAAAAATGCAACAGTAAAATAAAGTCATAAACCTACAGTTTAATAATAGATAGAAAAATTTAAAGGTACTTTAAATAAAAGTTGAGAAAAATTGTCCTTTGTGGTAATATATCAGCAAAAGGAGATGACAGTATGGAAAATCTTCAGAGGGAGCTGGAAAAAATAATTGAGCAAAACAAAAAGGCGGGCATCAGGCCCACCCTTCTTCTTCATGCCTGCTGTGCTCCCTGCAGCAGCTACTGTATAGAATATCTTCACGAGCATTTTGAAATAACCCTTTTCTTTTACAATCCGAACATTTTCCCCGAGGAGGAGTACTCCCACCGCGTAAGCGAGCTTAAACGCCTTGTAAGCGAAATGGAACTTGACATTCCCGTGCTTGAAGCAGAAAACGACACTGACAGCTTCTACAGCCTTGCAAAGGGCAGAGAGAAACTCAGGGAGGGCGGTGAGCGATGCTTTGACTGCTACAGACTGAGGCTTGAAAAAACCGCCGCACTCGCAAAGGAAAGAGACTTTGACTTTTTCACAACAACTCTTTCAATAAGCCCCCTAAAAAATGCCGCCAAGCTTCGCGAAATCGGTCTGGAGCTTCAGGAAAAATTCAATGTAAAAAATCTGCCCTCCGACTTCAAAAAGAAGGAAGGCTACAAAAGAAGCATTGAGCTTTCAAAAAAGTACAGCCTCTACAGACAAAACTACTGCGGCTGCATTTACTCAAAAAGGGACACTTCACCTGAAAATAAGGCTTAAGCCTATGCCGAGCATTACCCCTGCAAGAACTCCGACGGTAATTTTCAGCACCTCATTGAGACGGTTGCGCTTAAGCTTTGTCGGTGGAGGTGTTGCCGCACCCTTTGCAACAAGACCTGCCCTTTCACGGATTTTGCCTTCGCTGAGTCCTGCATATTCCGGCTTTATAAAAAAGAGAATTTTCTCAAAGCACTCATTTCCCGTGTCTTTTACTTCCACGACCTGACGGTTAATTCCTTTAATCATAAAAATTACCTCCACTGTTTGTCTTTTATATTTTTGTTTGAAACTGCATAATATATTCTGCGGGAAAATATACCTTTAGGTGAATACCAGGTTGAATAAATTCTATTCTATTATCAATTTTGCAGAAATTAAAATAAAATTTTTGTACTCTTTGTATAGGCACTTTATTAACATTTTCCACACAGTTTTCCACACAAAAATGTTCACAACTATGTGGAAAAAGTGGAAAATCCTTATAAAATCTATGTTTTTTATGTTGACAACCCGTTGAAAAACCTGTTGAAATACTGTTGAAAACGTTTTATTTCCAAACGGGAATATATCGGACTTGAACGATATATTTTGCTGTTGCATTGTTTCATTTTGCCAATAATTATACCATATAAAACATTTTTTTGCATTTAAAGGAAAAAATGTTCTGTTACTGTTGATTTTTGCTTAATTTTAGTATAAAATAACCATATCACTATTGAAAAATAAGCCTTTTTTATGGATAAAATTGGAGGTTTTTATGAATTATTCACTTTCTAAGAAGCAAGCGAAGGATTTAATTACCGGAAAGCTTTCACACTATTTCGGCGTAAATCCCGAAGAGGCAACAAACGAACAGTACTATAAAAGTGTTGCTATGATCGTCAAGGATCTTATGCACGAGGGTCTTCGTGAATTCAGAGCCGATGCAGACAAGGCAGACTCAAAGAAGATCTATTATCTCAGCATGGAGTTCCTTATGGGACGCTCTCTCAAAAATAACCTTTACAATCTCAACCTTACAGGCACCTTTGCCGCTGCACTCAAGGACATGGGCATAAAGCTTGAAAAGCTCTACGACTGTGAGCCCGACGCAGGTCTCGGCAACGGCGGTCTCGGCAGACTTGCCGCCTGCTACCTCGACGGTCTTGCAACCCAGGGCTTCTACGGTATGGGCTACAGCATCCTTTACGAGGCAGGCATCTTCAAGCAGAAGCTTGTTGACGGCTGGCAGACAGAGCTCCCCGACTTCTGGCTTCCCGGCGGTGAGGTATGGCTCAGAGCGAAGGAGAAGGACACTGTTGAGGTAAAGTTCGGCGGAGAGGTTGTTGACAACTGGGACAACCACTACCACAGCGTCGAGCACAGAAACGCTCAGACAATCATGGCCGTACCCTATGATATGTATGTCAGCGGTAAGGACGGCAGAGGCATTTCCGTTCTTCGTCTCTGGAAGAGCGTTGCTCCCGCCCTTGATATGAAGCTCTTCGATCAGGGCCAGTACATGAAGGCTGTTGAGCAGCAGGCAATGGCTGAGGTTATCAGCAAGATTCTCTATCCCTCCGACAATCACTATGAGGGTAAGAGCCTTCGTCTCAAGCAGCAGTATTTCCTTGTTTCCGCTTCGGTTCAGGACATCGTTGCAAGACACCTTCGCCACGAAAACTCAATGGAAAACTTTGCAGAAAAAAATGCAATCCACATCAACGATACCCATCCCACCCTTTCCATCCCCGAGCTTATGCGCATTCTCCTTGACGAATGCGGCTACGGCTGGGACGATGCATGGGCAATTGTCACAAAGGCTGCAGCCTATACAAACCACACAGTTATGAAGGAAGCTCTTGAATGCTGGTCAGAAGACCTTTTCAGAAGCCTTCTTCCCAGAATTTATACTATTGTGAAGGAAATCGACAACAGATACCGTGCTTCCATCTGGGAACAGACCCATGATGCGGGCAAGGTTGAAGAAATGGCTGTCATTTCCGGCGGCGTTATCAGAATGGCAAACCTCTGCGTTGCAACCTGCCACAGTGTAAACGGCGTTTCAGGTCTTCACTCACAGATTCTCAAGGACGACCTTTTCAACAGCTACTACAGACTCACTCCTGACAAGTTCAAAAATGTTACCAACGGTATTGCTCACAGACGCTGGCTCTGTCAGGCAAACCCCGAGCTTACCGCTTACATCACAGAGCTTATCGGTGACGGCTTCATCTATAACGGCGACGAGCTTGCAAAATTACGCAAGTTTGCCGACGACAAAAAGGTACTCAAGAAAATCGGTGAAATCAAATACAATAACAAGAAGGCATTTGCCGCTCACGTGAAAAAGACAATGGGTATTGAGCTTGATCCCGATTCAATCTTCGACGTACAAGTAAAGAGACTTCACGAATACAAGCGTCAGCACCTCAATGCATTCCAGATTATTGCAAGATACCTTGAAATCAAGGATAATCCCGACGGTGATTTCGTTCCTCACACCTACATTTTCGGTGCAAAGGCAGCTTCAGGCTACTTCCTTGCAAAGAAAATCATTCAGATGATCTGTTCACTTGCCGACATTATAAATAACGATCCCGATATGCGCGGCAGACTCAAGGTTGTTTACCTCGAGGACTACAATGTAACAATGGCTGAAAGACTTATGCCTGCAGCCGACATCAGCGAGCAAATTTCCCTTGCGGGTACAGAAGCAAGCGGTACGGGTAACATGAAGCTTATGATCAACGGTGCCCTCACTCTCGGTACCCTTGACGGTGCAAACGTTGAAATCAACGAGGCAGTTACCGACGACAACATGTTCCTGTTCGGCATGAAGACTCCCGAGGTCAACGAGCTTAAGAACAGCGGCTATCAGCCTATCAACTACTATAACAACAACGCGGAGCTTCGCAGAGTTATCGAGTTCATTCAGAAGGGCTTCGGCGGAAAGCAGTTCCCCGAAATCGGAAACACAATCATCCGCCACGACCCCTACATGGTGCTTGCTGACTTTGCCGATTACAGAAGAGCTCAGAAGAAGATTGACGAAGTATGGCGCGACAGAGAGAAGTGGAACAGAATGTCCCTTCTCAACACTGCCGGCGCAGGCCGCTTTGCAACTGACAGAGCAATCCTCGACTATGCAAGAGACATCTGGCACACAGAGCCGGTAAGATAAGAAAAAGGGGCTGTAAAAAAAGTGCAGACCGCATAAAACAAGATAACAAAAGGGTTTCTTTCGGTTTTGAACTGCCAAAGAAACCCTTTAAACAATAAAAATTAATAAAAAAGGCAAAAACAAGGTTTTTGCGTTTTATGCTATAAACAAACCTCGCCCTCGGAGTACCTATGTACGCCGTCGGGCAAACCAAAATAAAGCTGAACGCTTTATTTTGGCTCGGTTTGTTCATTCTGCGCATTTTTTCCTGGCCCCTAAAAAAGGGAATGTAAAAAAACGAGTTTTTTTACATTCCCTTTTTTTGCTTTTTTATGCCTTGTTTACAAAGGATTTTGCCGTTTATCTATTGCTCATTTGATATAATTATGTTATAATAAAACGATTATTAAAATGAGGTAGTATGTCATGATAATTTTGGGAATTGACCCGGGCTATGCGATTGTCGGTTACGGCGTTGTAAATTACAGAAGCAATCACTTTGATGTTGTTGATTACGGCGCAATCCTCACCGATGCAAAGACACCCTTCAATGAAAGGCTTGAGATAATTTATGACAGACTCTGTCAGCTCATTGAGCTTCACCGGCCCGATGCAATGAGCGTCGAAAAGGTCTTTTATAACAGCAATGCAAAAACTGTTATCGATGTCAGTCAGGCAAGGGGAGTTATAATGCTTGCCGCACAGAAAAACCGTGTGCCCGTTTTTGAATATACACCTCTTCAGGTCAAGCAGAGTGTTGTCGGCTATGGCAGAGCTGAAAAAAATCAGATTCAGGAAATGACGAAGCGTATACTGGGTCTTGAAAAGGTGCCCAAGCCCGACGATACTGCCGATGCTCTTGCTATGGCAATCTGTCACGGACATTCCAGCGGCTCGCTTTCGTCTTACGGTAATATGAAAATCAGAAAGGGGATTTGACCTTGTTTTACAGTATAACGGGTAATGTGGTTAAAACGGGAATGGGCTTTGCCGCCATTGAGTGCGGGGGAGTTGCCTTCCGTTGCCTTACCTCAAATCAGACTCTTTATGAAATTTCCGGTGACAAGCAGGTAACTCTTTACACCTATCTCAATGTCAGAGAGGATGCCCTCGACCTTTTCGGCTTTTCAACGGAGTACGAGCTTGAATGGTTCAAGCTTCTCATTTCCGTAAACGGTGTCGGCCCGAAGGCGGCACTTGCAATTTTGTCGGAGCTTAATCCCGACAAGCTTGCCCTGAGCATTTCTGCATCAGACGAAAAGGCAATCACAAGAGCCCCCGGTGTCGGAAAGAAAATCGCACAGAGAATCATCCTCGACCTCAGGGACAAGGTGAAAAATCTTGCAGGCGGCACGGTTTCCGAGGCAAACATCAGTCAGGTCAGTGCCGTTAACGATATGTCAAACACAAGTGAGGCAGTTGCGGCTCTTTCAATGCTCGGCTACAGTCAATCCGAGGCTTCTGTCGCAATCAGCAAGCTTGATCCCACTCTTCCCACGGAAACACTTATCAGGCAGGGACTTAAATTATTATCTAATCAGTAAGATCCGAACCTCGCCCAAAAGCGTGAATTTTAGCGGCTTTTCGGCGACGTAGCGAATTTTTTCAAGACACGACACAAAACGCAGTAAATCCTCACGGATTTGCGAGTATTTTAACGAAGTATTGGCGAAAATCCACCCGTAAAAACGAGGCTTGGATTATACTCGCCACCCTAAGGTGATATAAATGGAATTTGAAGAAAGAATAGTTGCTCCCGATATGACTTCAATGGATAACGACATTGAGGTTTCTCTGAGACCGAGAGTCCTCACGGATTACATCGGACAGGAAAAGGCAAAGGAAAATCTTGAGGTTTACATCAAGGCGGCAATGAGCAGAGGCGAAGCCCTCGACCATGTGCTTTTGTACGGACCTCCGGGACTCGGTAAAACAACCCTTGCAGGCATTATCGCAAATGAAATGAATGTCAACCTCCGTGTTACATCAGGTCCTGCAATTGAAAAGCAGGGTGACCTTGCCGCACTTTTAACTAATCTTAATGAAGGCGATGTATTATTCATTGATGAAATTCACCGTCTTAACAGAAGCGTCGAAGAGGTGCTTTATCCCGCAATGGAGGACAATGCTCTTGACATTATCATCGGCAAAGGCCCTTCAGCCCGTTCAATCCGCCTTGACCTTCCGAAGTTTACCCTCGTCGGCGCAACGACAAGAGCAGGTCAGCTTTCAGCTCCCTTAAGAGACCGTTTCGGTGTCATTTTAAGGCTCGAGCTTTACACTCCTGAGGAGCTTGCACAGATTGTCACAAGAAGCGCAGGAATCCTCGGTATCGACATTGAAAGGTACGGAGCACTTGAAATTGCTTCCCGTTCAAGAGGCACACCGAGAATTGCAAACCGACTTTTAAAGCGTGCAAGAGACTTCGCACAGATAAGAGGTAACGGTATCATAGATGAAGAAAGTGCCGATTATGCCCTTGAAAAGATGGAAATTGACCATCTGGGACTTGACAACATCGACAGACTTCTGCTTGAAACAATGATAAAAAGCTATAACGGCGGTCCCGTGGGACTTGAAACAATTGCGGCGGCAATCGGTGAAGAGGCTGTCACAATCGAGGATGTTTACGAGCCCTACCTTATGCAGATAGGCTTTCTCGGAAGAACACCGAGAGGCAGAGTGGCAACTGTTGCCGCTTATGAGCACCTCGGCTTAAGTAAGCCTAACACACAAATGACATTTTAAGGTGATATTATGAGATACACAAAAGACTGGAAGGATTACGAGCTTATTGACTGCTCTGACGGAGAAAAGCTTGAAAGATGGGGTGACATCATCCTTGTAAGGCCTGATCCCCAGGTAATCTGGAAAACTCCGAAAACAAATCCTCTCTGGAAAAAGGCAAGCGCTTACTACCGCCGTTCAAAAACCGGCGGAGGTGCCTGGGATGTAAGAGGCAAAATGCCGCCCTTCTGGAGCATTAAATATAAAGATCTTACCTTTAATATCAAAACAATGGGCTTTAAGCACACGGGACTTTTCCCCGAGCAGGCAGTAAACTGGGATTACACCAGAGAGCTTATCAGAAAGGCAAACCGTCCCGTCAAGGTGCTCAATCTCTTTGCTTATACCGGCGGAGCTTCAATTGCCGCCTTGAGTGAAAACGCCCATGTTGTCCACGTTGATGCCTCAAAGGGTATGACACAGTGGGCAAAGGAAAATGCCGTTTCATCATCTCTTCAGGACAGAAGCGTCAGATGGATTGTTGATGACTGCATCAAGTTCGTTCAGCGTGAAATCCGTCGCGGAAATAAGTACGACATCATCATTATGGATCCTCCCTCTTACGGCAGAGGTCCCGGCGGTGAGGTCTGGAAGCTTGAGGATGAGGTGTACAATTTTGTTGAGCTTTGCAGTGAGCTGCTTTACGAGGATTCACTTATGATGCTCATCAACTCCTACACAACGGGGCTTTCAGCTTCTGTTATGGAGTACATACTAGGTGCCGTTATCAAAAAGAAGTTCGGAGGAAGCGTGAAAAGCTCCGAAATCGGACTTCCCGTAACTGAAACGGGTATGATTCTTCCCTGCGGTGCATCAGCCATCTGGGAAAAAACCGGTGATTAATAATGAGTAAATATATAGAATTTGAAAATGTGTCCTTCGCCTATATCGATGAGGAGGAGGGTACGGAGAACAAGGTTGTGGAAAATCTCAGCCTTTCAATTGAAAAAGGCGACTTTGTCTGTGTCCTCGGTCACAACGGCTGCGGCAAGTCAACAACCGCCAAGCTCTGCAATGCGATTCTGATTCCTCAGTCGGGCAGAGTTCTTGTTGACGGAATTGACACAAAGGACGACAAAAGGCTTTACGACATCCGCCGTAAGGTCGGTATGGTTTTTCAGAACCCCGATAATCAGATTGTAGCCACCATCGTTGAGGATGATGTTGCCTTTGGTCCCGAAAATCTCGGAATTGAGCCCAAGGAAATAAGAAAACGTGTTGACGAAGCCCTTAAGCAGGTTGAAATGTATGATTTTCGCACCTTTGAGCCTCACAAGCTTTCGGGCGGACAGAAGCAGAGAGTTGCCATTGCAGGCATCATCGCAATGAAGCCCGAGTGCATTGTTCTTGACGAGCCGACAGCAATGCTTGACCCGAGAGGCAGACGTGAGGTAATGAAAACCGTTAAGATGCTCAACGAGGAATTCGGCATCACCGTCATTTTCATCACCCATTATATGGACGAAGCCGTAAAGGCGAAAAGAGTCATCGTAATGGATGAGGGCAGAATCGTTCTTGACGGCGCACCCCGTGAGGTTTTCACCCACATTGATACACTCAAGGGTGTCGGACTTGATGTGCCCGAGGCAACGGAGCTTGCAATGCTTCTTAATAAAGACGGCATAAAAATAAAAAATGATGTTCTTGATATAGACGAGCTTTTGGACTGCATTGTCAGTCTTACGGAGGAAGAAAATTGAGTGTAACCGTTCTTGAAACAGAAAATCTCTCTCACGTGTACTCAAAGGGTACAACCTCTCAGGTAGACGCCATAAGAGATATAAGCGTTAAAATCGAAAAGGGTGAGCTTGTGGGTATTATCGGACACACAGGCTCGGGCAAGAGTACCCTTATTCAGCATTTCAACGGACTTCTCAAGGGTACATCGGGCACCGTTTTTCTTGACGGCAAGGACATCTGGAGTGACAAAAAGAACATCCGTGATGTGCGCTTCAGAGTCGGCATCTGCTTTCAGTATCCCGAGTATCAGCTTTTTGAGGAAACCGTTTACAAGGACATTGCTTACGGCCCGAAAAACATGAAGCTTTCCGACGAGGAGATTGACAAGCGTGTCCGTCAGGTTATCTCCTTTGTAGGTCTTGACGAAAGCTACCTTGAAAAGTCCCCCTTTGACCTTTCGGGCGGTGAAAAGCGCCGTGTTGCAATTGCAGGCGTAATGGCAATGGAGCCGTCAGTGCTCATTCTTGATGAGCCCTGCGCAGGTCTTGACCCCAAGGGCAGAGAAACCGTGCTATCACTTATAACCTCATACAGAGAAAAAACGGGCAGTACGGTTCTTGTTGTTTCCCACAGCATGGAGGACATCTCAAAAATTGCCACAAAGGTGCTCGTGATGAATAATTCCGAGCTTGCTTATTATGACAGCGTTGACGGAGTTTTTACCCATTCCTCGGAGCTTTATGATATGGGACTCAATGTTCCTCAGCTTACGATGCTTTTTCTTAAGCTTCGTGAAAAGGGCTACGATGTTCCCGTTAATGTTTACACTCTCGAAAAAGCAAAAACGGAGCTTCTGAAGCTTCTTTCAAAGGAGGGTGACAAATGATTACAGATATCACCATAGGTCAGTATTACAAGGAAAACTCCTTTGTTCACCGCCTTGACCCGAGAAACAAAATCATTCTTACGGTGCTTATTATCGCAATGATTTTTGCCTGCAAGAACTTTTTATCCCTTGCTCTTGTGGGACTCGTGATTGCCGTTTCCGTGCTTTCTTCGCGCGTTCCCGTAAAAATGTTCCTTAAAAGCCTTAAGCCGATTGTGCCGATTGTGCTTTTTACTGCAATTATCAATATGTTTTATATAAGAGGCGGTAAGGAGTGGAGCATCTCATTTATAACAATAAGCGAAAAGGGTATCTATACTGCCGTTTTTATGGCAATCAGAATCATTCTTCTTATTGTCGCAAGCTCAATTCTTACCTACACAACAGTTCCTACAATGCTCACAGACGCAATTGAAAAGCTGTTGTCACCGCTTAAGCTTTTCAAAATTTCCGTTCATTCCCTTGCAATGATGATGACCCTTGCTTTGAGGTTTATCCCGACTCTCATCGAGGAAATAGAGCGCATCACCAACGCCCAGAAGGCAAGGGGCGCTGACTTCGAAAACGGGAATCTCATTGAAAGGGTAAAATCGCTTATTCCGATTCTTGTTCCACTTTTTGTTTCATCCTTCAAAAGAGCCTATGACCTTGCTTTTGCAATGAGCTGCCGCTGTTACACGGGCGGAGAGGGCAGAACGAGAATGAAGCAGATGAAGCTTTCACTGAGAGATTTTCTTGCGCTCGCATTTTACGGCGTAAGCCTTGCAGGAATCATTCTTCTTAACAGACATTTCGGAGCACTGATATAATTATGGAAAGAAACATTTGTCTCACGCTTTCTTATGACGGAAGCAGATTTCACGGCTGGCAGATGCAGGAAAATGCCGAAACCGTGCAGGGCTTTCTTGCGGCGGCTTGTGAACGCATCTTCGGTCACAAGGTCACTCTTTACGGCTGCAGCCGTACGGATGCTTCGGTTCACGCAAACATTTTCTGCTGTAATTTTAAAACCGAAAAGGAAACTCCCTGCGAAAAAATCAAGGTCGGACTCAATGCTCTTATACCTGATGAAATTGCAGTCCTCAGTGCAAGGGAAATGCCTCTTGACTTCAATTCACGCTTTGACTGTAAGGGCAAGGAGTATGTTTACAAGGTATGGAATTCGAGGGTAAGAAATCCGTTTCTTATCGGAAGGGCGCTTCATCATCCGATTCCCATTGACGAAAAGCTCCTTGACAAGGAGTGTAAGGCCTTCATCGGCTACCACGATTTTTCAGCCTTTTGTGCAAGCGGCACAGAGGTTGCTGATAAAAAAAGGACAATCTTCGATTTCTCGGTAAAAAGAGAAGGTGATCTTGTGCTTTTCACCGTAAGGGGAGACGGCTTTCTTTACAATATGGTAAGGATAATGGTCGGCACTCTTCTTGACATCAACAGTAAAAAAATTCCCGAGGGTACTCTTTCCGAGGTGATTCTTTCAAAGGACAGAGTCAGAGCAGGTATCACCGCAAAGCCCGACGGACTTTATCTTAACAAGGTTTTTTATGACGAAAGCATAGATTTTTGAGTATGAATCTGAATTTGCCAACCTGAATTAGGATTATATAAAATAGGTTATAAATATTGTTTTTTTTAAACAATGTGTTATAATAGACTTCAAATTATAAAAAGGGGGTATTCAATGGCTTATATTGTGGACATTATACTTATTGTGATATTTGCCATAGTTATCATCATTTCAGCACACAAGGGCTTTTTCAGAAGCCTTATTGACCTGGTAGGCTCACTCGCAGCAGTTGTTGCGGCAAGAATCCTTTCAGCCTCTTTTGCAGAAACTGTTTATGACAGCGTTGCTGCAGGCGTTGTTGAAAAAACACTTGCTGACAATCTCGGAAGTGCCGCATCGGTTGATTATGCCGAGCAGCTTCAGAGTGTACTTAATTCAATTCCCGAAGGTCTCAACGGAATTCTTCAGATTATGGGACTTGACAAGCAGGTGCTTCTTGATAAAATTTCTTCGGCAAATTTAAACGGCGACAATCTTGTTGAAAGTCTGATGAACAGTGTTGTTTCACCTTTGGTAACGGCTGTAATTCAGTTTGTTCTGTTTGTTATTCTTGCAATTGTGCTTATAATTGCAGTTAAGTTTTTTGCACGCTTACTCGACAAAATAATCAAAAAGCTTCCCGTAATAAAGGGCTTCAACAAAACACTCGGCGGTGTTTTCGGTGTGCTTAAGGGACTGATTGATGTGGTTATAATTGCACTTGTTATAAGTGTTGTTGCAGGCTTTATAAACAACCCTGAGCTCGTCTCGGCAGTTGACGGTTCAGTCATCATTAAAACCGTAAGGGATGTGTTTTCATCTGCAGTCGGTTTAAGTATCTAAAAAAGAGAGGTATTTAAAATGAAAGATTTATTCAAGGGCTGTTGGACCATACCCAACCTTTTATCAGTTATCAGAATTTTACTTATTCCCGTATTTGCTTATCTTTTCTATAATGACCAGAAGATTATGGCAGTTGTCGTGCTTGCTCTTTCAGGTCTTTCCGACACACTTGACGGCACAATTGCCCGTCGCTTCAACCAGATCAGCGCACTCGGCAAGGTGCTTGACCCCGTTGCCGACAAGCTTACACAAATTACAATTGCAGTAATGCTTCTTATCGACTTCAGAGCTGCTGAAAATCAGCTTATCAGAGCCTTCGGTTGGGTATTCCTTGTATTCCTCATCAAGGAAGCTGTTATGATCATCGGCGGACTTGTAATGCTTCTTATGAACATCAGACCCGGCGCTGCAGAAATCTGGGGCAAGCTGGCAACACTTGTATTCTATGTAGGCATGGTAATAATCATTGCAGTAGGTCCTGAGGTAGGCGCACTCAACGAGCTTCTCGGCTTTGAGCTTCCTGCTGTGCTGACAGGCATTATCGTTGTAGTCTCTGCAATTATGACAATTGTTGCTTTCCTCAGCTATATGCCTGAAACCTTCAGACAGTTCAAGGAGCACTTTGCTGAGAAGAAGGCTGCAAAGGCAAAATAAGAAATTCCCAAGAAAGGAGCCGTTGACACGGCTTAAGGCATATCTATGAAAAAAATGGTTTGCTCAAGATGTAAAAAGCGTCCGGCAGTGATTTTTATTTCAAAAATCGTTGACGGTAAAACCGTACCCGAAGGGCTTTGCATTAACTGTGCAATGGAAATGAACATCGGTCCTATCAAGCAGATGATGGAGCAGATGGGCATTACGGAGGAGGACGTTGATTCAATCAGCGAGCAGTTCAGCAATATGTTCCCCGACAGTGAGGGCGATGACAGCTTCGAGCCCGGTGGCTCACCCACAATGCCCTTTTTGCAGGGGCTTTTCGGCGATCTTCAGAACAGTCTCAGTGTAAGAAACGAGAGTAAATCCGAAGTGACAAAGCCCGAGCAAAAGAGTGAAGGGGAAAACAAAAAGCAAAGCAGAAAGGCGCGAAGAGAAAAGGAGAAGAAACGCAAATTCCTTCAGCTTTACTGCACAGACCTTACAGCAAAGGCAAGAGAAGGCAAGATTGACAACATCATCGGCAGAGAAAAAGAGCTTTCCCGTGTGATTCAGATTCTTTGCAGACGCTCGAAGAACAATCCCTGTCTTATCGGTGAGCCCGGCGTAGGTAAAACTGCAATTGCAGAAGCACTTGCACAGAAAATCAGCTCGGGTGAGGTTCCTGCAAAGCTTGCAGATAAGGAAATTCACCTTCTTGATCTTACTGCCCTTGTTGCAGGTACACAGTTCAGAGGTCAGTTTGAAAGCCGTATCAAGAACCTTGTTGACGAGGTCAAGTATAACGGTAACATAATTCTTTTCATCGATGAAATTCACAATCTTGTAGGTACAGGTGATGCTGAAGGCTCAATGAATGCCGCAAACATCCTCAAGCCGGCACTTTCAAGAGGTGAAATTCAGGTTGTCGGCGCAACAACCTTCACCGAGTACAGAAAGCACATCGAAAAGGATGCCGCTCTCGAAAGACGTTTCCAGCCCGTCAAGGTTGAGGAGCCGTCAATCGAGGATGCAACTGCAATCCTTCTCGGCATAAAGAAGTATTATGAGGCTTACCATCGTGTAAGAATCAGCGATGCACTTGTGAAAAAAGCAGTTGTGCTTTCTGAAAGATACATCACAGACCGTTTCCTTCCCGACAAGGCAATTGACCTTCTTGACGAGGCCTGCACCTGTGCAAATCTTCGCAACAAGGCAATCAGCGACCTTGAGATTAACGAAAGAAAGCTCGCCGACCTTAAGCTCGATGAGGAAGACCTTATGGCCGAGACAGAAAACATCGACTATGAGGCAATCGCAAAGCTTAAAAGCGACATCGTGCTTTGTGAGAACGACATTCAGAACCTTACTGACAAGGCAAACGACAATGCGGTAACCGAAGAGGACATCGCAAAGGTAATTGAGCTCTGGACGGGTGTTCCTTCAAGCAAGGTAATTGAAAGCGATCTCAAGAAGCTCGGCTCACTTGAGGCTACACTCAAAAAGAAGGTTATCGGTCAGGATGAAGCAATTTCCGTAATTGCCGCCGCAATCAAGAGAAGCCGTGTGCAGATAAGTCCCAGAAGAAGACCTGCATCCTTCATTTTTGTCGGCCCCACAGGTGTCGGTAAAACCGAGCTTGTAAAGCAGATTTCAACGGAGCTTTTCTCAACCCCCGAAACACTTATCAGACTCGATATGTCCGAGTTTATGGAAAAGCACAGCGTATCGAGAATCATCGGCTCGCCTCCGGGATATGTAGGCTACGATGAGGCAGGTCAGCTTACCGAAAAGGTGAGAAGAAAGCCCTACAGCGTAATTCTCTTTGACGAAATTGAAAAGGCACATCCCGATGTAATGAACATCCTTCTTCAGATTCTTGACGAAGGCAGAATCACCGATGCACAGGGAAGAACTGTCAATTTTGAAAACACTGTTATCGTTATGACCTCGAATGCAGGCAGCGAAAGAAAGGCAGGAGCTCTCGGCTTCGGCAAGGAAAAGGGGGATGCAACAAAAGAGAAGATAATGAAGGCTCTTTCTGACTTCCTTCGCCCCGAATTTATCGGCAGAGTTGATGAAATTGCAATTTTCAATGCACTTACCGTTGAAAATTACGAGGAAATTGCCGCACTTCTTCTTAACGAGCTTGCAGAAAGCCTCAGGGAAAAGGACATTGAGTTCAGATGGAACAAGGACGTTGAAAAGCACCTTGCCCAAAATTCCCATGGGGGACAGCGCGGCGCAAGAGACCTTCGCAATCTTATCCGCAAGAAGATTGAAGACGGCATCGCAAACATTATAATTGACAATGCCGATACACCTGTCAGCGGTATCGCCGCAGAGGTCAATAATGACGAAATAGTGCTTACACACATATAACAAGTCAGCGTAAATAACGGGGTCTGCATTCATTTGCAGACCTCTGAATTATATATAAAATATCTTTCAGATTTTTTCAAAAAACACTTGACAACAGTTGTACAATTGTGTATAATAATCAGCGTTGTACAAACAGATATGCGGGTGTAGTTCAATGGTAGAATCCCAGCCTTCCAAGCTGGTCGTGTGGGTTCGATTCCCATCACCCGCTCCAAATTTTAATATGCGCTTGTAGCTCAGTTGGATAGAGCAACTGCCTTCTAAGCAGTAGGTCAGGGGTTCGAGCCCCTTCAAGCGCGCCAGTAGGTGGTGGATATAGCTCAGTTGGTTAGAGCGCCAGGTTGTGGCCCTGGAGGTCGTCGGTTCGAATCCGATTATCCACCCCATTTTTTTATATAGGGATGTCGTCAAGCGGTAAGACACAACACTTTGACTGTTGCATTCGTAGGTTCGAATCCTGCCATCCCTGCCAGAAAAAAGCACTTCTTCGGAAGTGCTTTTTTCAATGAAATTCGCCTTACGGCGAGTGAAATAGCAACGCTATGAAATATGCTGTCGCATATGAAATATTTGCTTCGCAAATGTTAAGGGCGAATTTTATTTCACTTT
>JAZSAM010000008.1:0-22095 GCA_045601905.1 Acutalibacteraceae bacterium
ATGTGATAAGGTTCTCGTAGCACAGGAAGTAGTTGATGCACTTGGTCACACAGAAGTAACCGACGAAGCAGTAGCTCCTGATTGCGAAAACACAGGTCTCACAGAAGGTAAGCACTGCTCAGTATGTAACGAAGTTCTCGTAGCACAGACAGTAGTTGATGCTCTCGGTCATAAAGAAGTAACCGATGAAGCAGTAGCTCCCGATTGCGAAAAAACAGGTCTCACAGAAGGTAAGCATTGCTCAGTATGTGATAAGGTTCTCGTAGCACAGGAAGTAGTTCCTGCAAACGGACACGATTGGGACGAAGGCGTAATTGATCCCGAACCCACTTGTAATGATGCCGGTGTCAAGACCTTTACCTGTTCAGTATGTGATGCAACAAAGACAGAAGCAGTTGTAGCCAAGGGACACGATCCTGCTGAACCCGTAATCGAAAACAATGTTGCCCCTGATTGCGTAAATGACGGCTCCTACGATACAGTTGTTTACTGTACAGTTTGTGATGCTGAACTCAGCAGAGAAACAACAGTTGTTGGCGCACTCGGTCACAAAGAAGGCGAAGCAGTAATCGAAAACGAAGTAGCAGCAGATTGTGACACAGACGGCTCCTACGACACAGTAGTTTACTGTACAGTCTGCGATGAGCAGCTCAGCAGAGAAACAACAGTAGTTGACGCACTCGGTCACAAGTATGAAGCTGTTGAAACAGCACCCACTTGTACAGAAGCAGGCTACACAACCTACACCTGCTCCGTATGTGGTGACAGCTATAAGGATGATGAGGTTGACGCTCTCGGTCACAAAGAAGGCAAAGCAGTAATCGAAAACCAAGAGGATGCAACTTGTGTATCTCCCTACACTTATGACGAAGTAGTTTACTGTACAGTTTGTGATGCTGAACTCAGCAGAAAAACTATTACTGAAGGTGTAGTTTCAGGACACACCGAAGAAATCATCAAGGGCACACCTGCAACATGTATATCAGACGGTACCAGTGACGGTAAGAAGTGCTCAGTTTGTGGTGAGATTCTTGTTGCTCAGGAGGTTCTTCCTGCAACAGGTCATAATATGGGCAAGACACCCTATAAGACAACATCAGCAACCTGTAAGACTCCCAGAACAGAGTACTACAAGTGTAAGAACTGTGATTTTACCGAGACAAAGACATTCGGTGAAGCAACCGGTCCTCACACAATCCTTGTAGCAGAGCAGGTTCCTGCAACCTGTGAGAACAAGGGCTACACAGTTTACTGGTGCTCAGAATGCAGTACAAATGTTCAGATCAAATGGACAGAGGCACTCGGTCATACCGATGAGGATCACGACGGAGTTTGCGACGTATTCGGTTGTGGCGGCGAGGTTGAAGTTCCCGGTGCTGAAAAGGCTTGTACCTGCGTATGCCATAAGGAAGGCTTCTTAAACGAGCTTATCTATAAGATTTTACGCTTCTTCTGGAAGCTCTTCGGAATCGGTAAGTCATGCGACTGCGGTACAGTTCACTATTAATTCTAAAAGCTTAATAACAGAAGGTCAGGGCGTTATGCTCTGACCTTCGTCATTTAATGCGCGTTATAAAATGTTTACACAAATGTCATATATTTAGTTTTTTATCTTATTGACTGTTAATTTTTGCTGATGTATAATTTACAAGTGTTATAACGACTAAAATTAATGCGAATTTTTAATCAGAAAGGAGGATTTTTGTGGCTAAAAAAATGCGTAAGAACGGCTTCGTTGAAGGAGCTTTCATTTCATACGCGGCAATTGTGCTGACAAAACTCCTCGGAGCTTTTTATAATATACCTTTTTACAGTATTATCGGTGAACGCGGAAGCATTATTTATTCCTTTGCTTACAGTATTTATGTTCTCTTCCTCGATATTTCAACATCAGGCATACCTATTGCAATCAGTATCGTAATCAGTGAATATGCCGCAAAGGAGATGTATCGCACGAAGGAAAGAGCCTATAAGCTGGGTCTTATGGCTGTTTCGGCAGTTTCCCTGTTTGCCTTTTTCTTCCTGACATTTTTTGCTCCCCAGGTTGCAAGGTATTACATAGGAGATATGACTGACGGCGTAACGGTTGAAGAGGTTGCTCCGGCAATCCGTGCGATTTCCGTTTGTCTTATTGTTGTTCCCGTCCTTGCAATGAGAAGAGGTTATCTTCAGGGCCACAAATGTGTTGCAGAGTCGTCTGCGAGTCAGGTTACGGAGCAGCTGGTGCGCATTCTTGTTGTTCTGGGTGGAGCTTATCTCGCAATTCACGTGTTTGATCTTAGCGTCAGTGTCGGTGTTTGCGTGTCGCTTCTCGGTGCGGCAGTCGGTGCCGCTGTGGCTTATGTCCAGCTAAAGCGCAAGGAACGAAACAGTAAGGAGCTGTTTTACCTTGATGCTCCTGCTGAGGTGAATCCCGATTCAGATAAGGCAATTCTCAAAAAGATTTTCGTTTACTGTTCGGTTATTACCATTATGACTGTTGCGGCAAGTGTTTATAATCTTGTCGATATGAAACTGCTTCTTATCGGTCTGAAAAACCTTAATTATTCTGACGAAAATGCTCAGTGGATTTCGGGACTTTATGCTACATGGGTACCTAAAATCTGTATGATTGTCACCGCTCTTTCAATGGGTATGACCAACAGCATCGCACCTCATGTTGCTGAAAACTTTGCTTCGGGTAAGCTTGATAAGGTTAACAAAAACATCAATCAGGCAATTAGTACCATAATTGCCGTTGCAGTTCCGATTGTAAGCGGTATGATAATTTTTGCCCGTCCGGTCTTTAATATATTCTATGGCGAAAATCCGTACGGTGCATCAATGCTCCAATGGGCACTTGTGACGAATGTACTGTTCAGTATCGTTACTGTTGTCGGAATGGCAATGCAGAGTATGAATATGGGCGTTTCTGTTTGCGCAGTAAATATTTTAGGTATTTTAATCAATGCTGTTCTTGACCTGCCGATGATTTATCTGTTTGACCGTATCGGCATTCCCGCTTATCTTGGCGCTACGGGTGCAAGCATTATCGGCGAATTTGTGACTCTGGTGCTGATTCTTATTATACTTCGTAAGAGGCTTAATTTCCGTTACGGTCCCTCTTTGAAAACTCTTGGTAAGACCTCGGTTGCCGTTGCTGTAATGGTCGCCGTTGTACTTGGACTTTGCAGGCTTTGGCCACTTTATGAAAGCGGAATTATGCTTTATGTTCAGGTCGGCTTGTTCGCTTGTGTCGGTGCGTTGATTTTCCTTGTAATCAGCCTCAAATCAGGACTTGTTACTGACGTTCTCGGTGAGGACACTATCGACAGAGTCAAGGGCTTACTTGATAAAGTGCTCGTTAAGCTTCATTTGAAAAAATCATAAAAGAAATATAAAAAATTCCTGATGTTCACTTAAAAACATCAGGAATTTTAGTTTAAGCATTAAATTCTGCACTCCAGCAGAAGGTGAACTTTTCATTCCTTTCAAGAATCTGAATTCCGTCCTTCTGTGAAAAATCATCCTTTTTAATCTGTGAATCGTTTACGCCGAACCAAGGCTCAATGCACACATAGGGTGCACCCGGCTTTGCCCAGATTCCGAGATAAGGAGATTTACCGAGATTGAAAATTATTTTGTCGGAGCGGTTAGCGCTTTCAAGGGTGATGCTTTCTGACTTGACGCCGCTGAAAATCAATGCATCCTCATTGAAAACATCCTTTGTAACAATGATGATTTTTTCGTTTCTGAGAAAAGGTGTTGCTTCGGGGAGCCTGAGTGACTGTTCAAGATCAATTTTTATTGTGTCGAGGTTTTCATCTTCGTCGAACACAAGTCTGTCACCAATGTCGCAGTTGAAGGCAGGGTGAGCCCCGAGTGAAAAATACATTTTGCCGTCGGTCTTGTTAAGCACCTCGTGTTTGACTGTAAGCCTTCTGCCGTTAAGCGTGAATGTTACAATAAGATCAAAACAGAAGGGATAAACCTTAAGTGTTTCGTCCGTTTCAGAAAGGATGAAGCTGATAGAGTCAACAGCCTTTGTGTGAAACCTCCAGGGCATTTTCCTTGCAAAGCCATGCTTAGGCATTTCGTATTCCTTGCCGTTGAAGGTATATTTATCGTCGATGAGTCTTCCTATAATAGGGAAGAGAACAGGGGACTGTCCTGTCCAGATTTTCGAATTTCCCTGCCAGAGATATTCTCTACCGTTTTCCTTCGAAACTATGCTTGTAAGCTCACTGCCGAAATCCTTTATTCCGACCTTGAGGTAATCGTTTTCGATAAAATAAATCATAATTGCACCACCTTTTACTTTGTAGGATAAATGAGTTTATCCTCTGTCCAGTCTTTAAGAACCTCACACATCACGGAAGCCTCTGTCTTTGCTCCTTCAAGGTTGTGATCTCTGTAGTTTCCGCATTCTTCAGCCGAAACACCGGGAATTTCGCCTTCAAAGGCTGCACAGAATGCCATCGCTGATTTTGTAAGCTCAATGACATCCTTTTTTGAAAGTGAATCAGTTGTGATAAAATAGAAGCCGGTTCTGCAGCCCATAGGACCGAAATAGATGATTTTGTCCTTGTGAGCACTGTTTCTTGCGTATGTTGCAAAAAGGTGCTCAAGAGTGTGAATTGCGCCGTTTTCCATTACCTCTTCAACATTGGGCCTTCTCGTGCGGATGTCGTAGGTTACGGTGTCAGCGTCTGTTCTTGAAAGATAGAGTCCTTTGGGGAGGATTGTGTGGTCAATTGTAAATGATGCGATTTTTTCCATAATATTGTTTCCTTTCTAATTTAAGGTTGAGCCCTTTTCATTATTGAAAAGCTTTATAACTGCTTGCTTCAAGCGAAGATTTTCGGGCTTTTTTAACATCGGATCAGCAGAAAGAATATCCTGACTTGCCTGCTTGCTTTCTCTTACCGTGTCCATATTTTCTGTCAGATCAGCAATTTTCAGCTTCGGGATTCCCGATTGTCTTGAGCCGAAGAAGTCACCGGGTCCTCTTAACTCAAGGTCCTTGTCTGCAATTTTGAAGCCGTCGGATGTGCGGCACATTATTTCAAAGCGTGACTGTGCATTTTCACCCTGTGCATCGCTTATGAGTATACAGTAGGATTTTTCTGTGCCCCTGCCGACTCTGCCTCTTAACTGATGAAGCTGAGAAAGACCGAAACGCTCGGCGTTTTCTATTACCATAATGACACTTTCGGGAACATCAACACCAACCTCGATAACTGTGGTTGAAACAAGAAGCTGAATGTCACCCGCGGAAAATGCAGTCATTATTTTTTCTTTTTCTTTAGGCTTCATTTTTCCGTGAAGAAGTCCGACCTTGTAATCAGAAAAGTACTTTTTCTGCAGATTTTCTGCGTATTGCGTGGCCGCAGAAAGGTCTCCGTCATTTTCTTCAACAAGGGGACAGACTATGTATGCCCGTAAATTTCTGTCCAGGTGCCTTTTTATGAATGCATATATTCTCTGACGGTATGAGGTATCAACAGCATAGGTTGAGATTTTTTGTCTGCCCTTTGGTAGTTCATCAATTACGGTAAGATCGAGATCGCCGTAAAGAATAAGTGAAATTGTTCTCGGGATTGGAGTTGCACTCATAACAAGAGTGTGAGGGTTTACACCCTTACTGTTGAGTGCGCCTCGCTGCCTTACACCGAATCGGTGTTGCTCGTCGGTTACAACGAGTCCGAGTCTGAGAAATTCAACATTATCGCTCAGAAGTGCGTGAGTACCGATAAGAACCTGAGTTTCTCCCGAAAGAAGCCTTGCCTTGATCTCCTTTTTCTTCTTTGCCGAAACAGATCCCGTAAGAAGCTCTGCGGTTATATCTGTGCCTTCAAAGAGCTTTGTAAGAGTGGCAAAATGCTGATTGGCGAGTATATCTGTCGGTGCCATAAAAGCGCTCTGGATGCCGTTTTTCGCGGCAGTATAGATAACCGAGGCGGCAACAACAGTTTTACCGCTGCCGACATCACCCTGAATCAGTCTGTTCATCGGTCTTTCCTTGCCCATGTCATCAATGCAGTCGCTGATTGCTCTGCTTTGGGCATTAGTAAGCGAAAAGGGGAGAGCTGCAGTGAACTCCGTGGAAAAATCATTTGAGATACTGTATCCCGTTGAGCCGCGGTTACGCCTTTTCAGTATGCCCATACCGATCTGTAAGGTAAGAAGCTCCTCGAAAATCAGTCTCCGCCTTGCAATTTCAAGGTCGTGGCTGCATTTGGGATTGTGGATAGTCTTTAATGCAAACTGCTCATGACAAAGGGAAAAGCGTTTTCTTGTCCCATCGGGAATTATATCCTTTTCAGAATCCGAAAAGTAAATGTTAAGAGCATTGTCGATTATCTTTAAAAGAATTTTGTTGCTCAGTCCTGCCGTAAGCGGATAAACGGGTTGTATAAGGCTTTCACAGTCCGCTTTTTCAATAAGAGGATTTGTAATTTCAAAGCTTCCTCTGTTAACCGTTACCTTGCCGTAGAAGATGTATTCTTCGCCTTCTTCAAGGCTTTCAGCAAGATAAGAGCTGTTGAAGATACTGAGATTTACGGAGTATTCGCCGTCAATAAGAAGAGTTTTATAAATTGTCATTCCCCGTCGGATTTCATTTTTGACGGGTGTGTAGCCGACGATTGCCTTGAAACAGCACACTGTGTCCGGTATAAGCTGAGGAATCGGTGTTACGGCAGTAAAGTCAATGTAGGCGCGGGGGAAATAATGCACGAGATCATAAAGGTTGTTGATGCCGAGCTTTTTTAGTAGTCCGGCTCTTTTTTCACCAACCCCTTTGATGTATTGCAGAGGAGTTTCTCTCATTATTTCACCGCCTTTATTATTTTTATTGAATAGTCTTATCCTCGGTCTTCCAGGTGTAAATGTTATTGAAGGGCTCGTTTTCATTGCAGGTGCCCTCGTACATTACTTCGTTTGAATAATAAGCAATATAGTTGCGGAAGCAAAGAGGAATAAAGGGCTTTTCTTCTTCGAAAACTCTGATAAATGTGTTTATGTCAATGCTTCCTGTTTTGAAGTCGGAATAAGCACTCGAAACTGTTTTTGATGCTATTCCTGCGGATGTGCTTCCGCCGGTTCTGAAAAATGATGAAAGATCCATATTCGGTGAGAGCTTTACCTCGCCGATGTAAAGGTCAAAGCCACCGTTTGCAAGTGCTGTCTGGTACTCCGTAAATTCAAGGGAGCTCAGAGTGACATTTACACCGAGGTTTTTAAGACAGGTGCTTATAAACCTGGCACAGGCAACCTTTGTAGGACTTTCCTTATTGACAAGCAGCTTGAGATCAAAATAACCGTCGTTATCGTATCTGTAGGAATTGTCATTTTTTGCATAGGTAATTCCTGCTTCATCAAGGAGATTTCCGGCTTTTATCAGATTGTATTCGTAGGTAGGAAGCTGAACTCCCTCAAGAGCGAACCACTTCGGATTAAAGGGTGTTTCCGTAAGAGTACAGAAATTGTCAAACACGGTATCTGCCAGTGTTGCTTTGTCTATTGCGTATCTTATCGCGGCAATTACATTTGTGTTT
This sequence comes from Acutalibacteraceae bacterium, assembly GCA_045601905.1. Taxonomy (GTDB): domain Bacteria; phylum Bacillota; class Clostridia; order Oscillospirales; family Acutalibacteraceae; genus UBA6857. The sequence continues at coordinate 7,539 of JAZSAM010000008.1, forward strand.
GTAAGGTTTGTGTTTGCACTGTTGTAGCCGAGATAGATCAGATTGTTTGTTGTAAAGGATACGTCGGATGCATTGAGCTTTGTGTAGCTTCCGCGCTCCATTGTGTCACAGTAGTAGCTGAGATCACCGGTGTGAATACGGTAAATTTCATCGTTTTCTGCAGTAATCGGAGTAAGGCCGATAACCGGTGTTGAAAGTGCTTCGCCTCTGGTGTTTGTAGGATTAGCAGAGAGAACATACTCACCGTTAATGCTTCTGAGGACATAACGTCCGCTTCCGACGGGAAGGGATGCAGTGCCCGTGTTGTTCTGCACAACGGGGAAGGTAAGACATTGCTGAATGTACACATCGGGCTTGTTGAAGGTGAAGGTTACCGTGTCAGCTCCGGCAGTTGCACCGGCAATGTTTGAAAGTCTTCCTTTAAAATGGTCACATTTTTTTGCAAGGTTGAAGGAGTATACAACATCATAGGCTGTAAGGGAAGCACCGTTTGAGAAAACGGCTCCGTCGACAAGCTTGACGGCAATTTGCTTTTCATCAATGCTTATTTCCTTTGCGAGAAGCGGCTTTGATGACCAGTCATCCTGTATTACAAAAAGAGAGTCATAAAGCAATGTAGAAATACTGAGATTAGTTGGGCTGTCAGTTTTGTAGGGGTTAAAGGATTTGTTTTTGAAATAGCCGAGGTAAATGCTTCTTGACTCCTCTTCAACGGTGTGAGTTGTCGGCTCTGTTGTTTGTGTGTCTGTCTGTGTGTCGGCTGTCGTTCTGCTGAGCGTAAATGCAAAGCCGATTACGACTGCAAGACAGATTATTGCAATAATTACTTTCTTCATTATACTTAAACCTCTTTATTCAAAAGATACATGTTCTGCCGAAAGGCATTTTCCGGTGCTTTTGTCAACGGTGAAAATGCAGCCGTTTGCTATGCAGGCGCCCTGAGCCTTATCAAAGCGCTGAGGCATATTGTAGCGGAATTTTTCGATGATTATGTCCTTATCAACGCCGAGAACACTGTTTTTTACACCGCACATACCGACATCGGTAATGTAACCCGTGCCTTCGGGTAAAACTGTACTGTCAGCAGTGAGAACATGGGTGTGCGTGCCGAAAACTGCACTTACTCTGCCGTCAAGGTAAAAGCCCATTGCCTTTTTTTCGCTTGTTGCTTCAGCGTGAAAATCCACAAGTATAATTTTGGTTTTACCTTTGATTTTTTCAATTTCTCTGTCAACGCTATCAAAGGGATTTTCAAGGCTTTCCATAAACATTGTACCCATAACATTGATAATGCCGATACTGTAAAATCCACAGTCGACAACTCTTGAGCCTACACCCGGATTTTTTGAAGAGTAGTTGCAGGGTCTTACTATAAATTCACTTTCATCCAGAAGGTCAAAAACCTCTTTTCTGCGGTAAACGTGATTACCCGTAGTGATAAAGTCTACTCCTGAAGAAAAAAGCATCTGTGCCGAGAGAGGGGTTAAGCCGTTTCCGTCAGCAGAGTTTTCACCGTTTGCAATGCAGAAGTCTATTCCCTTTAGCTTTTTGAAGGCAGAAAGCTTGTTTTTAAGGAGGTTACAACCCTCACTGTTTACAACATCGCCTAAAACAAGAATGTTCATTTATGTGTCTCCATCTTAAATATATTCGCTTATATCAAAATTGTCATCGTCGGGATAATAGTCCCAGCCATCATAATAGTTGCCCTTACTTTCCTCCTCGGGTACTGAGGGTATCTGCTTTATTGCTTCAAGCTTGTGACCTGACATCCAGAGAAAATGTGAGAGGTAAAGCGTATAACCGCAGCCAGAGGGTGTCAGCCACTCGGAAACAGAGCCTTCGGGTATAGCGAAGTTTGCCATAAGAGTTGAAATTACACCGCCGTGAGTGATGATGGCAACATTGTCCGAGCCGGTTTTGAGTATACCGTCGATAATTTTTACAAAGCAGGAGCAGATTCTGTCAGCAAATTCCTCGTTGCTTTCACCAAAGGGAGGCTTGATCTTTTCTTCGCCTCTTAACCAGCGGTCAAAAAGAGGCTGCTTTTCGTGAAGATACTCTGCAGTCTGTCCTTCAAATTCACCGAAGTTATATTCGGTAAGACCGTCTATTTCAATTGGATTTATTTCGGGATAAAGTAATTTGGCCGTTTCCTTGCATCGGGGCAGAGGAGAGGTAAAAACGAAGTCAGCGTGGGGGTATTCGTATTCCTCCTTCATTTGAAGAAGCTGATTTCTGCCTTCGTCGCAAAGTGGTGTGTCGTTTCTTCCCGAGTAAATGCCGTCAAGATTATGCTGAGTAAGTCCGTGTCTTATAAGATGTATTTTATAATTTTTCATTTCCGTTCACCTTAAATATAATAATTCATTATATTATATAATAATCCAAGAGGAATTTCAATAAAATACGGCGAAATTTATAGGGTTGTTTATATTGATTTTTTCAGCTTATACTGATATAATTAAATATCAATGCGTGATAATTCTCTGAGGAGGGAAATACAATGAAACGGACAGAAATTGCAAAGCTTTACGAAAATTCTGACTCATTCAGGGACAGTAAGGTAACGGTATGCGGTTGGATCCGTACTAACAGAGACTCAAAGGTTCTCGGCTTTATGGAGCTTAACGACGGCAGCTGCTTTAAGGGAGTCCAGATTGTTTTTGAAAAGGACAGACTCGAAAATTTCGCTGAGGTTGCAAAGTATAATGTCGGTGCCGCAGTTGTTGTTGAGGGTGATTTTATTCTCACTCCCGAAGCAAAGCAGCCTTTTGAAATCAATGCAACAAAGGTTACCTTAGAAGGCGCATCAGCCCCCGAGTACCCTTTGCAGAAGAAGAGACATTCGCTTGAATATTTAAGAACAATTGCTCACCTGAGACCGAGGACGAATATTTATTCAGCCGCTTTCAGAGTGCGTTCAGCTGCAGCTCAGGCAATTCACCGCTTCTTTGAGGGTGAGGGCTTCATTTATGCACACACTCCTCTAATTTCCTGCAGTGACTGTGAGGGTGCAGGCGAAATGTTCAGGGTAACAACGCTTGATATGAAAAATCCTCCTCTTAACGAAAACGGCGAAATTGATTACAGTGAGGACTTTTTCGGAAAAAGTGCATTTCTTACTGTTTCGGGACAGCTTCAGGGTGAAATAATGGCTCAGGCCTTCGGCAAGATTTACACCTTCGGTCCGACCTTCCGTGCCGAAAAGAGCTACACTCAGCGCCACGCCGCAGAGTTCTGGATGATCGAGCCCGAAATTGCTTTTGCAGACCTTTGTGACGATATGGATCTTGCTGAAAGAATGATCAAGTCCGTCATCAATTATGTTATGGAAAACTGCAAGCAGGATATAGAGTTTCTCAATCAGTTTGTAGATAAAGGACTCATTGAGCGACTTACTGCAGTTGCAACATCGGATTTTGCAAGAGTTACTTATACGGATGCCGTAAAGCTGCTTGAGGAAAACAATGATAAATTTGAGTTCAAGGCTTACTGGGGCTGTGACCTTCAGACAGAGCACGAGCGTTATCTGACTGAACAGATTTTCAAAAAGCCCGTCTTTGTTACCGATTATCCCAAGGAAATCAAGGCTTTTTATATGAGACTCAACGATGACGGCAAAACTGTTGCCGCTTGTGACTGTCTTGTTATGGGTATCGGTGAAATCATCGGCGGCAGTCAGAGAGAAGAGCGTTACGATGTGCTTCTTGAGAGAATCAGGGAGCTCGGACTTAATGAAGAGGATTACTGGTGGTATCTCGATCTTCGTAAGTACGGAGGTACAAAGCACGCAGGCTTCGGTCTCGGCTTTGAAAGACTTGTAATGTACCTTACGGGTATTTCTAACATCAGAGATGTTCTTCCCTTCCCGAGAACGACGGGATCGGCAGACTTTTAAAAAAGATAAAACAGCATTTTTCAGAAAGGGGATATAAAAATGTCCGAACTTAAATCATACACAAAAGAAGAACTGCTTCAGCTTAAGCAGCAGCTTGAAAAGCAGTACGCATCCTACAAATCACAGGGTCTTAAGCTTGATATGTCAAGAGGTAAGCCCGGTGCAGATCAGCTTGCCGTTTCAAACGGACTTCTTGATGCTATCACCTCAAGGGACTGGGAGGATGACGAAAGCAACCACAGCCTTGAGTACAGAAACTACGGTCTTCTTACCGGCATTATCGAGTGTAAAACCATTTTTGCAAAGGCTCTCGGTGTTGATGTGAACAATGTCATTGTCTGCGGTAACTCCAGCCTTAACCTTATGTTTGACTACATCACACAGTGTATGCTTACCGGCTCAGGCGGAAAGCCCTGGAAGGACCAGGGACACCTTAAATTCCTTTGTCCTTCACCGGGTTATGACAGACATTTTGCAATTGCAGAGTATTACGGCATTGAGCTTATTCCCGTCGAAATGACTCAGTGGGGACCTGATATGGATGCTGTTGAGGAGCTCATCAAGGATCCGTCAGTCAAGGGTATGTTCTGTGTTCCCAAATATTCCAATCCCACCGGTGTCACCTATAGCCACAGAACTGTCAAAAGAATTGCCGCTATGTGTCCTGCTGCTGATGACTTCAGAATTATCTGGGATAACGCCTATATTATTCACGATCTTACCGATAACGGTGACGAGCTTGAGGATATTTTTGATATTCTCAAGAAGTACGGACACGAGGATATGGTTATTGAGTTTACCTCGACTTCAAAAATCAGCTTCCCGGGTGCAGGCGTTGCTGCTCTTGCTGCTTCCGACAAGAACATCGAAATGATAAAAAGCCGTATGTCTGTTCAGACCATCGGATACGATAAGCTTAATCAGTACAGACATGTCAAGTTCTACAAAAATGTTGACGGCATCAAAAAGCATATGAAGCTTCACAGAAAGATTCTTGCTCCTAAGTTCAAGTGCGTTGTCAATCAGTTCGAGGACAAGCTTGCCGATCTCGGCATTGCAAACTGGACAGACCCCAAGGGCGGTTACTTTATCAGCCTTGATGTTATGCCCGGTACAGCAAAAAGAGTTTACAACCTTTGTAAGGAGTGTGGTATAACTCTTACAACTGCAGGTGCAACCTTCCCGTATGGCATCGATCCCGAGGACAAGAATATCAGAATTGCTCCCTCGTATCCTCCCGTTGACGAGCTTATGGTTGCAACAAGAATCCTCTGCATCTGTGTAAAACTTGCCGCAGTGGAAAAGCTTCTTGAAGAGAAGGAATAATAAAGCTTACAGCTTCAAAAAAAATTAGGGGCTGTAAAAAAGTGCAGACCGCATAAAACAAGATAACTAAAGGGTTTCTTTCGGTATTTAACAACCGAAGAAACCCTTTAAAGCTATAAAAATCAGCAAAAGCAGGGTGATGTAAAAAAACTCGTTTTTTTACATCCCCTTTTTTATTGATTCATTTCTTTTTTATTAGTTCGTCCGAGAATGTAATCAACAGAAACATTATAATAATCTGCTAACCTTATAAGTATAGATGTCGGAATATCCCGTTCACCTGTTTCATATTTTGAATAACCTGTTTGACTCATACCCAAATATACAGCGATTTCGGTTTGATTCATATCCTTGTCTTCTCTTAAATCACGAATACGATTATACATATAACCACCTCTGTATAAATATTAGGTTAATCTGAAACGGATTATTGACAATTAACCCGTAATGGGTTAAAATGTTAGCAAAAATGAAAAAACCGGGTGATAATATGTATTGTTCGTTTTTTGGTCATCATGATTATGGACTTGACAGCGAAATTTGTTTGCTTGAAGAAATTGAAAAACTAATTCTCTGCTCGGATGTTGATGTATTTTTCGTTGGAAATAAAGGCAGATTTGATCGTTCGGTACATGGTGTATTGAAAAAAATGAAATGGAAGTATCCATATATCAAAATATACTTGGTATTGGATACTGCTGTTCCTCCGTTATACGACGAAATGAATGATGAAGAAAGAGAGTATATGCATTGGATTAAATATTTCGATTTTTTAGTTCCTGACGGAATAGAAAATGTTCCCAAGCGTTACGCAATGCGTTATAGAAACGATTGGATGATTAGAGCTTGTGATGTTGCCGTGGTTTATTATCTTTATCCCGGCACAAACACTCAAAAGCATGTTGGTAAACTGATGAGCACAGGAAAACCTATAATAAACATAGCTGAACTGAAATCCGGAAAAGAGCCATATAAATAAAACTTGACATATTTTTATTCTTATGTTAAAATTACTCCGATATTGCAAAGCAATGATCGGGAGGAGTAATTTCCTGTCGCCTTTTAAGAGAAAAGACGGATGGTGCAAGTCTAAAGGCAAGGAAACGAAGGTCGCCCGTGAGCCTCGGGAAGAAATCGAAAGAAAGTAGACCCCGACGTAAGTCTGCGTTAAAGACTTTGAGTGCAGTGCGTTTTTGCGCTGAATTCAGGTGGTACCACGGAATTTACTCCGTCCTGATTAAAAGGGCGGAGTTTTTATTTTTGTAATTATTTTGAACGGAGTGAAATAAATGGCAAAAGAACTTGCAAAGCTCTACGATCCGAAGGATGTAGAGGACAGAATTTACAAAACCTGGCTTGACGGAAAGTATTTTCACGCCGAGGTTGACCCGAAGAAGAATCCTTATACAATCGTGATTCCTCCTCCAAACATCACAGGTCAGCTTCATATGGGACACGCTCTTGACAATACTCTTCAGGATATTCTTATCCGTTTCAGAAGAATGCAGGGCTACGATACCCTCTGGCTTCCCGGTACAGACCACGCTTCAATTGCAACTGAAGCAAAAATTGTTGAGGCTATGAAGGCTGAAGGTCTTTCAAAGGAGGATCTCGGCAGAGAGGGCTTCCTTGAAAGAGCATGGGAGTGGAAGGCTCAGTACGGCGGAAGAATTATTGAGCAGCTCAAAAAGCTCGGCTCATCCTGCGACTGGGACAGAGAGAGATTCACCCTTGACGAAGGCTGTTCAAAGGCAGTTAAAGAGGTTTTCGTCAATCTTTACGAAAAGGGTCTCATTTACCGCGGTGAAAGAATCATCAACTGGTGTACGCACTGCAAAACATCAATTTCCGATGCCGAGGTTGAATACGAGGAAAAGGACGGCAATTTCTGGCACTTTGCTTATCCCTTTGCAGACGGAAGCGGAAGCATCATTGTGGCAACAACCCGTCCCGAAACAATTCCCGGTGATACCGGTATTGCCGTTCATCCCGATGATGAAAGATACAAGGATGTTGTCGGCAAAACTGTAATTATGCCCGTTATCGGAAGAGAAATCCCCATTGTTGCTGACTCCTATGCAAAGATGGACAAGGGAACAGGTGCGGTTAAAATCACACCGGCACACGACCCCAATGACTTTGAGGTTGGTCTTCGCTGCAATCTTCCCGTGCTTGATGTAATGACCGATGACGGTTATATGAACGAAAAAGCGGGCAAGTATGCAGGTATGAACCTTATGGAATGCCGTAAAGCAATTGTTCAGGATCTCACCGATGCAGGCGCTCTTGTAAAAATCGAGCCCACAAAGCACGAGGTCGGCACCTGCTACCGTTGCCACACAGCTGTTGAGCCCAAGGTTTCAAAGCAGTGGTTCGTTAAAATGGAGCCTCTTGCAAAGCCTGCAATCAAGGTTGTCCGTGACGGTCAGGTTAAGTTTATTCCTGAGCGTTTTGATAAAATTTATTACAACTGGATGGAAAATATCCGTGATTGGTGTATTTCCCGTCAGCTCTGGTGGGGACACAGAATTCCTGCCTGGTACTGTGCTGACTGCGGTGAAATTACAGTAAGCAAGGGCGTGCCTACCGCTTGCTGCAAGTGCGGCAGTAAGAATATCGAACAGGACCCCGACACACTTGATACATGGTTCTCTTCAGCACTCTGGCCCTTCTCTACTCTCGGCTGGCCCGAAAAGACTCCCGAGCTTATGCATTACTATCCCACAAGCACGCTTGTTACGGGTTATGACATCATTTTCTTCTGGGTTGCAAGAATGATTTTCTCAGCCTGCGAGCAGATGGGTGAGGTTCCCTTTGACACAGTATTCATCCACGGTATTGTCCGTGACGAGCTTGGCAGAAAGATGAGTAAATCCCTCGGCAACGGTATTGATCCTCTTCTTGTTATCGACAAGTACGGTGCTGACGCTCTTCGCTTCACTCTTGCAACCGGTAACAGTCCCGGAAACGATATGAGATATTCTGATAAGAAGGTTGAAGCATCAAGAAACTTTGCAAACAAGATATGGAATGCCGCACGCTTTATTCTTATGAATCTTGATGAGAATGAGCCGGCTCCTCACATTCCTGAAAGCCTTGCACTTGAGGATAAGTGGATTCTTTCACAGTTCAACAGCCTTGTCAAGGAAGTAACCGATAACCTCGATAAGTTTGAGCTTGGTATTGCAGTACAGAAGCTTTATGATTTCATCTGGGATCTCTTCTGCGACTGGTTCATCGAGCTTGCAAAAATCAGACTTCAGAAGGGTGGCGAGGAAGCTGCAACCGCAAGAGCTGTTCTCGTTTATGTAATGAGCGAGACTCTTAAGCTCCTTCATCCCTTTATGCCCTTCATCACAGAAGAAATCTGGCAGACTCTTCCTCACGATGGTGAGACAATTATGAAGTCTGACTGGCCTGTATTCAGTGATGCTCTTGTTTTCACAAAGGAAGAAGAGCAGATGAATATGATTATGGACGCAATCAGAGCAATCCGTAACAGAAGAGCAGAAATGAACGTACCTCCCTCAAGAAAGGCACACGTTTACGTTGCAACTGAGAAGAAGGACATCTTCGAAAAGGCAACTCTTTTCATGCAGAGACTTGCAAGTGCTTCCGATGTAACCGTTGGCGATGCATTCAATCTCGAGGGCAGTGTAAGCATTGTTACTGCAGAGGCAAAGATTTATATTCCAATGGGTGATCTTGTTGATTTCGAGGCTGAAAGAAAGAGACTTCTCAAGGAAAGAGAAGCAGCCGAAAAGAAGCTCAGCCAGATTAACGGTAAGCTCAGCAATCCCGGCTTCCTTGCAAAGGCTCCCCAGAATGTTATCGACGGACAGAAGGCTGATGCTGAAAAGCTCACCGAAAAAATCAAAATGATTGACGAAAGCCTTGCAGCTTTAGGTTAAGGAGTGTTGATTATGTCAAAAATATTTGCACACAGAGGCTTCAGCGGTAAATATCCCGAAAACACAATGCTTGCCTTTGAAAAGGCAGTTGAAATCGGTGTTGACGGAATCGAAATGGATGTTCATCTTACAAAGGATAACGAGCTTGTCATCATCCATGATGAAGATGTTAAGCGTACCTGTAACGGTGAAGGCCTTGTAAAGGATATGACTCTCGAAGAGCTTAAAAAGCTCGATGCTTCTGCAAGCTATGTCGGAGTTTACGGAATAAATCCCATTCCCACTTTGAGAGAGTATTTTGAGCTTGTCAAGGATACAGATATTATTACTAACATCGAGCTTAAAACGGGCATTTTTGAGTATCCGACAATTGAAAAAAGAGTTATTGATATGGTTTATGAGTACGGTCTTCAGGATAAGATTATACTTTCATCCTTCAATCATTTCACAGTCAAGCGTTGCGAAGAAATCGCTCCCGAAATCAAAAGAGGCTTCCTGAGTGAAAGCTGGCTGATTGATTACGGTAAGTATACTGCAGCACAGAACGTTCAGTGCTGCCATCCGATTTTCCGTAACCTTTCACAAGAGGTTATAGATGAAATGCACTCTGCAGGCTGTGAAATCAACACCTGGACTGTCAATGAGTATGAGGATATAGAGCGTCTTTCAGCAATGGGTGTTGATGCTCTTATCGGAAACTTCCCTGACAGAATGATCGAAAAACTCAGATAAAAATTTATACTGGAGGTAGTCTGTCCTTTCGGGCAGGCTACCCCAACTTACATTTGAGGTGTAATTATGAGATTGCTTGTAATTGACGGAAACAGTATCGTCAACAGAGCCTTTTACGGAATAAAGCTGCTTACCACAAAGGACGGACAGTTTACTAACGGTATTTATGGCTTTTTGAATATTCTTATCAGATTAAGGCAGGAGTGTGAGCCCGACAGAGTCGCAGTTGCCTTTGATGTTCATGCACCTACCTTCCGTCATAAAATGTACGACGACTATAAGGCAGGAAGAAAGGGTATGCCCGATGAGCTTCGCAGTCAGATGCCTATTTTAAAGGAGCTTCTGACTCTTCTGGGCTATACGATTGTTGAAAAAGAAGGCTTCGAGGCTGATGACATTCTCGGTACACTTTCTGCACAGTGTAAGGGTGACGACAAATGCTTTGTTGCGACGGGGGACAGAGACTCTCTTCAGCTTGTAAGCGACAATACCTCCGTGCTTCTTGCCGCCACAAAAATGGGAAAGGCAGTAACCGTTGTTTTTGACAAGGAAAAGCTTAAAGAGGAATACGGAGTTGAACCAAAGGGTATGATTGAAATCAAGGCTCTTATGGGAGATTCCTCTGATAATATTCCCGGAGTTGCAGGCATCGGACAGAAAACTGCAGGTGACCTTATTTCCCGCTTCGGCTCAATTGATTATATCTATGACCACATTGATGAAATAGACATAAAAAAAGGTGTTCATGATAAGCTTGTCGCCGACAAAGATAATGCTTTTTTAAGCCGAACTCTCGGCACAATCAACCTTGAAGCACCGATTTCACTTGATATGGATGATTATAAAATCTCTGAAGGTGATCCCGGAAAGGCTATCCGACTGCTTTCTCAGCTTGAAATGTTCGGTATAATCGAAAAGCTTGGTCTTACAGCTGAAAAAAATACAGTTTACACTGAGAAAATCGTAAAGGATGAAAAGAAGCTTACCTTCCGCTATGAAAGGGATCTTATGGGGCTTTTGGGCTCCTTCAGAAATGAGGGTAAGGCTTATTTTATATGTGAATTTGCTGATGCTGACATTTTAAAAATGTTTTTCCTTATGAACGATGAAATTCTTTGTGTAGAAAATAACTGCCTTGATTTTTATGATTTTATTTCAGCCTTTTTTGAGGGTGAATGGGAAAAATATACGACCGATTCAAAGCTTATTCACAGGTTCGCTCTTTCTCGTGGCTTAAGAGTTAAAAACATAAAAATGGATCTTGCACTTGCAGGTTATATTCTTAATCCTGCGGCAAACTCCTATGATGTTGAAAGACTTGCGGCTGAATATGATGTAAGGACTTCCGCTATAAGCTTTGAGGATGAAGAAAATCCCGACAAGATGAAAGCAGGGGAGAGTAGTTTTGTAAAAAGCCTTTGCGATCTTTTTGTCGCACAGATAAACGAAAACGGTCAGAATGAGCTTCTTTATGAGATTGAGATTCCTCTTGCCGAGGTTCTTGCAGGAATGGAAAACGAAGGCTTCCTTGTTGACAAAGAAGGTATAGAGAGCTTTGGTAAAGAAATGAGTGAGCGAATAGACTCCATTACTAAAGAAATCTACGAAAAGGCGGGTTGTGAATTTAATATCAATTCACCAAAGCAGCTCGGCGTTGTACTCTTTGAAACTTTAGGTCTTCCCTGTAAGAAAAAAACAAAAAGCGGTTACAGTACAAATGCTGAAGTGCTTGAGGAGCTTGCAAACGATTATCCGATAGTTGCTCTTGTTCTTGAATACCGTACTCTTGCAAAGCTCAAGTCAACCTATTGTGAGGGGCTTTTAAAGGTAATCGGTAAGGACGGGAGAATCCGTTCAACTCTCAATCAGACCGAAACAAGAACGGGCAGAATCTCTTCAACAGAGCCTAATTTACAGAACATTCCCGTAAGAAGTGAGCTCGGAAGCAGAATGAGAAAATTCTTCGTTGCCGATGAAGGCAATGTGCTTGTCGACGCCGACTATTCACAGATCGAGCTTCGTGTTCTTGCTCATCTTTCGGGTGACAGAACAATGATTGACGGCTTTATCGGCGGTGAGGACATACACAGAATTACGGCCTCTCAGGTGTTCAATATGCCGATGAATATGGTTACACCTCTTATGAGAAGCCGTGCAAAAGCCGTAAATTTCGGAATTGTTTACGGAATCGGTGCATTTTCTCTTGCAAAGGACATTGGTGTCAGCCGTAAGGAAGCAGACAGTTATATCAAGGGATACCTTCACCATTATGAGGGCATCAGAAAGTACCTTGAAAAGGTTATCGTCGATGCAAGAGAATGCGGATATGTTGAAACTATGTTCAGACGCAGAAGATACCTTCCCGAGCTTACCGCAAGCAACAAAATGCTTCAGGCCTTCGGTGAAAGAGTGGCAAAAAATGCTCCGGTTCAGGGCTCTGCGGCAGATATCATAAAAATCGCTATGGTTAAGGTTGCTGCAAGACTCCGTGAGGAAAACTGCAAGGGTAAGTTAATTATGCAGGTGCACGACGAACTGATTATCGAATGTCCCGAAGAGGAGGAAGCGAAGGTGCGCACTATTCTCAAGGAAGAAATGGAAAGCGCCTGCCTGCTCTCGGCTCCGCTTACTGCAGATGTCAACTCCGGAAAAACCTGGTATGAGACTCACTGATTCACATAATTTTATTATAATTTTAACAATTCTATTGATTAATTTAATTTATTGATGTAAAATCTTACTTGTTAATGCAGTTATAGCTGCTGAGTCGAAAGGAGATTTAACATGAAAAAAACAATCAGTCTGATTCTTGCAATGATTATGGCTTTTTCCTGCTTCGGTGTTTTTGCAACAGCAGAAAACGGGGATGCCTATGAGGCGTCTTATGACACAGAAACTCCCGTTGTTGTTCTTCACGGCATCGGACAGAACGATACCTATGTCCTTGACGATGAGGGAAACAGAAAGCTTGACAGCGAAGGCGGTTATGTTACGGGCTGGCCTCTTGAAATCAACATCGGTGCACTCATTTCACGCGTTCTTCCCAATCTCTTTTTCTCGATTTTTACAAGACGAGATAATGGTCTCAGCGACGCAATGAGGGAAGGTGCCTATGAGTTCCTTTATGCTATTCATAAGGACAACGAGGGTAATTATGAAAATCCCGTTGAGGTTCCCTGCTACGAGTGTCCTATGTCAGAAATGCCCAAGGAAGTAAGAGACGGAATCTACAATATGATTCCTCTTCGACGTTGCGGAGAAATTATCGGTGAAGACAATCTTTACTATTTCGGATACGATTCACTCGGTGATATCCAGGCAACAACTGACAGACTTCATAAGTACATCAATGAGGTTGTTCTTCCTCAGACCGGTGCCGATAAGGTGAATCTTTGTCCCATCAGCCTCGGCGGTACAGTCGCAGTAAATTACATCGACAAGTATCCGGAGGATCACAGTCTTATTAAAAAGATGGTATATGTTGTCCCGGCAGTTGACGGCTCCGATATCGTCGGCGATGTACTCACAGGTAACCTCAGTATTTACGATGAGGAAACTCTTTATGAGAAGCTTCTTGTTACCTTAATGGGCGACACATATACAACCTATATGCTCAATATCGTTCTTCGTATTCTCCCCACAAATGTGCTTCAGCAGGCACTTCAGGGGCTTTGCGAGGGTGCCGTTGAAGCTGCAATCAGAAACACAACTCAGCTCTGGGCTCTTTGTCCCACAAGGTACTACGAGGAAGCAAGAGCAAAGTGGCTTTCGGACGACGAACATGCAGTTATAAGAGAAAAGGTTGATGCTTTTATGAAGGCAAGGGCAGACCTTGAGGAAAACACCACCTCTATTATCGAAAAAGGCGGCAGCATCTATGACATCGTCTGCTACGGTCTTGAGCTCTTCCCGCTTACTGCTGATTACAGAACAACCAACTCCGACGGTATTATTCAGTCGGCTTCAACCTCGATGGGTGCAACCTTTGCCGATCTTGGTGCAACTCTTGGCGAAGGCTACACTGCAGCAGGCACTTACTGTAAGAATCCTGCACACAAGCATCTTTCACCCGACGGTGATGTTGATCCTACAACAGGACTTCTTCCCTGCACAACCTGGTTCTTCAAGGGCCAGTCACACGAAGGTCTTGCTCACAACGATGTTGTTCTCAATCTTGCAACAGAGCTTATGACTGATGACAATATGATTGATGTTTACAGCAACCCCATCGCTTATCCTCAGTTTAACGGAGCAAGAAGCACCAGAGAGCTCAACAAAAATCTTGCCTTATGGAAAGCGGCTGACAAGTCACTTTATACAGATGAGGATATAGCTGAAATCGAAGCAGCCTTCGACTATATGAGTGAGCTCAAGAAGGAAACTGTAATCGACACTGAAGAATGGAATAAGGCAGAAGGAAATCTTGACGCTGTTCTTGTTTCTGCAGGTGTAAAGGAAAGCAGTGAGCCCGGCAATTTTGAAGCTCTTCTTACAAAGCTCTTCAAGTGTATGAATAAGACAACAAATGAAATAATGTAATTTAACTAAAAAGGGGCTGTAAAAAAAGTGCAGACCGCATAAAACAAGATAACTAAAGGGTTTCTTTCGGTTTTGAACTGCCAAAGAAACCCTTTAAACAATAAAAATTATTAAAAGAGGCAAAAACAAGGTTTTTGCGTTTTATGCT
>JAZSAM010000009.1:0-65355 GCA_045601905.1 Acutalibacteraceae bacterium
TATAGCATAAAACGCAAAAACCTTGTTTTTGCCTGCTTTTGCTGATTTTTACAGTTTTAAAGGGTTTCTTTGGTAGTTCAATACCGAAAGAAACCCTTTAGTTATCTTGTTTTATGCGGTCTGCACTTTTTTTACAGCCCCGTTTATTTATGTGTTACTGTACAACAACGCTTACCTTATCGCTGTACTCACCGTAAACTCTCTGTACTTGTGAATATGAATCTTTAAATGCCATATAGGGTAAAAGCTTTACAGTGTAGGTTTTACCGCTTTCTAAACCTGATATTGTATGCGTTGATGTTTTGTTCGTTTTGGAAATTACATCAACATCAGGCATACCTCTTCCGTCTTTATAATAATAAACCTTATAGCTTATATTTTTTGTTTTGTTATAGTTTATTGTGATTTCGCCTGCAGAATTGGATACTGCAGAGGTGATTTTTGCTTCAGTAGGTTCTGTTGCTGTTATGAAAGCGCTTGAAGCTGTTCCCCATACAACAGTTCCGTCACTGTACTTTTTGTATGCTTTGACTTTGAATTTATAAATGGTTGCGGGCTTGAGACCGGTTACTCTGTAGGTTGTTTTGTCTTTTATTGAAGCAATCACCTCATACTTGCCTGTTTTTGTGTTGAGTTGATAAACTCTGTAGCCGGTTGCGTCACGGGTTTCGCTCCATGTAAGTCTTATGACGCTTGATGACTGTGTTGCCTTCAGATTATAAACGGTAGACAGCTTTTTCTTTGCTACCTTCTGGGTGTCAACCTTGCCGCAGATGCTGCAGGTTCTCTTCTGTGAGCCGTATGCAGTGTAGGTGGGCTCCTTGGTTATTTTCCAGGCTGAATAATTATGTCCGTTTTCACCCTTCTTCCAGGTATAGGTCTGAGTCTCACCGCAGGAGCAGGTGTAAACATATTTTCCGTCTGCCTTGCAGGCAGTTGAAGTACCGGTCCTCTTGAAGGAGTGAGTGTGTCCGTGTAAGAAGTGAACTTTAGCATCGCCTAAACACTTTGCTTCATCTTTGCTTACTAACTTATTCCAAAGATCCTCAGTGCCGTAGAAATAAACATTCTCCGGAGTGTTTTCAAGGAAAATATGCTGACTGATATAAATTTCTTTTACATCAGCAAGGAAATAGACTTCCTTAAGTGCAGTGCAGAGCTCGAAAGCACCTTCACCAAAACGAATAGTTCCTTTAGTTGTGGGATCATCTGCAATGGTTACCTTTTCAAGGTTAGTGCAGTTTGAAAAAACATGATCCCATGAAAAATCGGTGGATTCAAATAATGTTACTTCCTTAAGTCCGGAACTTGCAAAGGCATAGTCACCGATTGATTTAAGTGAAGAGGGGGAGTTAAATTCTGTGAGGCTTTTGCAACTTTCAAATGCCATTTCGTCGATTCTTGTCACTTCAGAGGTGAGAATTACCTTGCTGAGCTTATCACAGCCAGAGAAAGCCGCACGGTCAATGATTGTGATTGAGGGAGGAAGAATGATGCTTTCAAGGCTGTCCATTGAAGCGAAAGCACCTACGCCCATATCCTTAAGGCTCATAGGAAGGAAAAGCTCTTTAACGTTTGTGAAGCCGTAAAATGAAAAATCCTTGATATATTCAATTGTTGCGGGAAGAAGAATCTGTTCAACAGCTTCGTATTTATCAGTTATATACGGATCACATCCGCCATAGAGAAGAGAGGCATTTGTTTTAATAGATTTAACGGGTACCGAATCGATTTCATCGGCGATTACAAGCTTGGTTGTGGTTGCGGCAAGGGCATCGTCATAGAAGAAGTCCGTAACCTCGTAATATGTTCCTGTTTTGTCTGTCATAAGTGTGTATTCGATGTTGTCAACAACCTTTGTCGGCTCGTCGTAAGCACTGACAGTGAAGCCGAAAAGAACTGTCAACATTAAGAGGGCTGATAAAAGATAAACTATTTTTTTCATAATGTTTTCATCCTTTCGTGAAATAATTTTTTTGATTGCTTGTTTTCTGCCCAACTAAATAATACCATTAAGTGACATCAGATATCAATAGCTTTTTTTCATTTATGTACCTATTTTTTTTTTTTTTATTTTTTTTGTAAACATTGTAAATTAATTGTTAATTTTTACTCGACCACAGAGAGAAAAAGCTGTTTCGTCACCTTTTGTACTTTTTTTGTTTTTTTCTGATTTTTACCTCATTGTGTAAACACGTAGATTTGTAAAAAGAGTGTTTTTCTTTTTGTTTGACAAATATGCAATTTTATATTCATATATTTACATCATTTGACAATTTAAATGTTTTGTGATATAAACTGTTTGTTAATTTGTTTTAATATTTAAGATAAGGGGAGTGAGAAAATGCTGAGCGAAAAAGAGCTGGAAGCGTACTGCAAGAAGTACTATCTTCCGGTTTACAAATATTGCATGAGCAGACTCTCCAAGAAGGAAGATGCTGAGGATGCAACTCAGGAAACCTTTGTAATTTTCAGCAGAAAAGGTCACATGCTCAATCCCGAGCATGTCGGTCCGTGGCTTTTTGCAACGGCTCATCACCTGGTTCTCAAGGAATACAAAAGACGCACCTTTGTAAAAGATAAAGAGTGTGTGTTCGATGAGGAAATGGCGGCGCTTTCAAGAGGGGTAAGAACCTTTGAGGAGGACTTGATTGATTGCTACATAGACAAGTATACAGAGGAAATATACTCAAGATTAAACGAGAGAGAAAAGCAGCTGTTTGATTTATACAGTGACGGCAATATCAAGACAGCACAAATAGCTCAGATTATGGGGCTGGAGCCTCACGCCTGCTCAATGAGAAATATGCGGTTAAAAGAAAAGTGCAGAGATATTATGATGGAAATTTTATTTTACTAAAATTTTTTTGTTACGTTTTTGTTTTTCGGGGATATACCTACGAAGAGCAAAACTTACCAAAAGGAAGGGTGGTCTATTTTGGAAGCGGAAAACCGTGTTTTCGGCTCTGATGCCGAGAACGCAGAAAAACTTGATTCAGAAAAAAACAGCAGCTTTTATCATAAGGATAAGGAAGACATTCAGAATAATATCGAATATTCAGCAAAGAACCTGACAGACCTTTTTACTTCGGCTTCAAAGGATGTGCCTGACCTCACTGAGGAAGAAATCAACAAAGGAATCGAAAGGATTCTTGAAAAAACACATCCCGAGGAAATCACAACAGAGACGGCAAATACAAAGAAAACGAGAAAGGTAACATTCAGGGTGCTCTTCGTCGCAGCATTACTTTCAATCCTTTCTTTTTCCTGTATTTTTGTTGTAGGTAACAGTCACGACATCAGCATTGAAAACGGATTTGTAACCTTTGCGAAGGATACAATCAAAATAGTGTTCTTTGATGAAGGCGAAGAAGAGTATATTACTGTTGATGCATTGTTATCTGATTTGGAAAATCACGGGTACAGTGATATTCTTTTTCCACAGGAATTTATAACTAAATCTGATGAGTATAAGGTGAGTGTGCCTGAATACATTGAAGATGTTAATAATGTTGGTGTTAACGAACAGGTATCATTTGACATTTATAACGACACTCGCGGGTATTCTTTTAATATAATTAAGAGTGATTGTACTTCTTCTTCGGATTTATCGGGTGGCTTTATGGATGTGGATGATGCGGAAACCGTAATCATTGGTGATGTATATATCTATGTGTTTGAACACGATATCGGGTCGTCGTCGATTCATTTTGTGGATAATGGATACAGTTATTATTTAACGTCTGAAGTTTCTTTGTCTGAAATGATAAGCATTGCTCAAACTATAATAAAAGTGGAGGAATAATCAGTGAAAAGATTTATTTCATTGGTACTTTGTGCAATTTTAATATTAACTTGTTGTGTTTTTCAGACAAATGCGGTAGACGAGGAAGAAACTGTTCCTTATATTGTTGATTTTTCATTAATATCCCCGGTTTACGAAGCAGAAAGCGAAACAGCTGAAAATAGAGCTTCGGGCTTAATTACTTATATCAAACTTAATCTTTCGGTAAGTGGTACAAATCTTAAAGTTGTTGCTGAGACACGTGCCACATCGGATGTTGTAAAATGCGGCTTTAAAAATCTTGTTGTTCAAAGAAGAAAAAACAGCAGTTATTCATGGTCTGAATGTTATGACTTTGGCAATGTGTATGTTGAAACAAATGCAGCAAGTTTAAGCACCACCCTTTCAGTTGCATCCGGCTACCAGTACAGACTTTCATGCAAGCACTATGCAAAGAAAAGCTTGCTTGTAACGCAGAGCATCAGCAACACCTCAGGTATTGTAACAGTATCATAAACAGCATTAAGAACAACAAATAATAAAGTGTTAAAAGCACAGGGCATTCCCCTGTGCTTTTCATTTTAAGCTCTTGACATTTATATGTTAAAAGTTATAAAATATACAATAGAAAAATATACCCGAAAGGAAAATATAATCATGAAAGCTATCGTAACAGTTATCGGTAAAGATACAACAGGTATTATCGCTTCGGTCTGCACTCTTCTTGCTGAAAACAAAATCAACATCCTTGACATCAGCCAGACCGTTATGGAGGGCTTTTTCACAATGACAATGCTCATCGATATGAAGGAGTGTGTTGCGGCTTTTGCCGACATTGATGAAAAGCTCAAGGCAAAGGGCGAGGAAATGAACCTGAGCATCCGCGTTCAGCGTGAGGACATCTTTGATAAAATGCACAGAATATAAGGGGGAAGAATAATGCACAGCCAGAAGGAAATTCTTTCCACTATAGATATGATTGACCATCAGCACCTCGATGTCAGAACAATCACAATGGGTATCTCCCTTCTTGATTGCGCAAGCGAGAGTGTTGAGGTCACCGCAAAAAGAATTTACGAGAAAATCACCCGACTTGCAAAGGACCTTGTAAAAACAGGCGAGGACATCGAAAGAGAGTTCGGCATTCCCATCGTCAACAAGAGAATCTCCGTAACTCCCATTTCCCTTGTTGCCGCCGCCTGCAAGGAAACAGACTACACACCCATTGCCGTTGCTCTTGACGAGGCGGCAAAAAAGTGCGGTGTCAATTTCATCGGCGGATTTTCAGCTCTTGTACATAAGGGAATGACAAAGTCTGACGAAAATCTCATCAACTCCATTCCCTCAGCGCTTGCAACCACCGAAAGAGTCTGCTCAAGCGTCAGCGTTGCCTCCACAAAGGCAGGCATCAACATGGATGCCGTTGCCCTCATGGGTAAAATCATAAAAAAGACCGCCGATATGACGGGTGATCAGCACGGCTTCGGTTGTGCAAAGCTTGTCGTTTTTGCCAATGCCGTTGAGGATAACCCCTTTATGGCAGGCGCCTTCCACGGCGTGGGCGAGGCGGAATGTGTAATAAATGTAGGCGTAAGCGGTCCGGGTGTTGTTTATCACGCACTTGGAAAATGCAAGGGTCAGCCCTTTGATGTTGTAGCTGAAACGATCAAAAAGACCGCCTTCAAAATCACCCGTATGGGGCAGCTTGTTGCCTCCGAAGCTTCAAGAAGACTCGGTGTGCCCTCAGGTATCGTTGATCTTTCCCTTGCTCCCACTCCCGAAAAGGGTGACAGCGTTGCCCGTATACTCGAGGAAATGGGGCTTGAATGCTGCGGTACACACGGCACAACAGCGGCTCTTGCACTTCTTAACGATGCAGTCAAAAAGGGCGGTGTAATGGCAAGCAACCACGTCGGCGGACTTTCAGGCGCTTTCATTCCCGTAAGTGAGGATGAGGGCATGATTGAAGCCGCACTGAAAAACAGTCTCACTCTCGATAAGCTCGAAGCAATGACCTGCGTCTGCTCCGTCGGTCTTGATATGATTGCCGTTCCCGGTGACACAAGTGCATCAACAATTTCCGCAATCATCGCTGATGAATCCGCAATCGGCGTTGTCAACACAAAGACTACTGCCGTAAGAATCATTCCCGCCGTCGGCAAGAAGGTGGGCGATATGGTTGAATTCGGCGGACTTTTAGGCTCGGCACCCGTAATGCCCGTTCACGAATTTTCAAGTGAAAACTTCGTTCTTCGCGGCGGACGGATTCCTGCCCCGATGCATTCGCTGAAGAATTAACGAGGGCTTAGTGCCAAGGGTAGGTTGACGAGTATAATCCGAACCCGTTTTTTACAGGCGGATTTTCGCCAATCCCTTGTTAAAATACTCGTAAATCCGAAAGGATTTACTGCGTTTTGTGCCTTGTCTTGACAAAAATTCGCTCTGTAAAAAATCATCAGACCCAAAAGTGAGAATTTTTGTAAGGCTTTTTGGATGTTGAGGATGCCGACAGGCTGCCGCCTTTCAAGTCCGAAACGCCGAAAAGGCTCAAAAATTCACACTTTTAGGCGAGTTCGGATTTATGCTCGCCAACCTATGATAATATAAAAGAGGAAGGGGGCACCGATAAATGCCATCACAATTCCGACGGGAATCTCCGTGGGTGATAGAATGAGTCTGCCCGAAAGGTCGGAGAGAATCACAAGAGTCGCACCGATAAGAGAGGAGTTGAGGATAAGCGTTGCCGAGCTGTTACCGCAGAGCTTACGGGTGATGTGAGGAACAACGAGTCCCACGAAGCCGAGAAGCCCCGCAAATGAAACGGCGGCACCTGCAAGAGCACTTGCCAGAAGAAGGCAGACAACCCGAAGAATTCTGACGTTAACTCCGAGAGAAAGTGAGATGCTGTCGCCAAGGCACAGAGTGTCAATCCGATGGGAAAGGAGAATTGCCACAGCAAGACTCAGGAAGATGATTACTGTCGGGATAATAAGCCTTTCCGGGAAAATCTGAGCAAGGGAGCCGACAGAAAAGTAATTGTAAAGAGAAAGAAGGTCAGTGTCAGCGTAAGAGATAAAGGAGATTGCTGCATTCAGAAGAGAGGAAACGGCAACACCTGCAAGTATGACCGTTGATTTTGAAAAGCTGATTTTTGACGAGAGAAAGAGTATAAGCATCGTCGTACAGAAGGCTCCCGTGAATGCCGCAAAGGGCATAGCTGCCTCGGCAAAGGGGAAGAAGGCGAGAAGCAGGATAACGGCAAAGCCTGCTCCCGAGTTGACGCCGATTATGCCGGGAGAAGCAAGCTGGTTGCCCGTTACTGCCTGAAGAAGCACACCCGAAACAGAGAGTCCTACGCCTGCAAGAATGCCTGCAAGGACTCTCGGAAGGCGCAAGGAATAAAGGATTGCGCTTTCTGTTTCAAAGCCATCCTTTTTCATCAGTCCGCTCATAAGGTCGGATATATTCATTTGTGCCGAGCCGAAGGCAAGGGCAAGCAAGACTGTTGCGGCAAGCACGCCCAATAGGCAGAGGCTTCCCTTGCTAGTGGCAAAAAAGCTTTTGTTTTTCAAAATGTACTCCTATGATCAGTCTCTGAAAAGTTCGGGGTAAAGGTGCTTTGCAAGCCCCTCGTAGGCGAGATTCCATTTCTCACAGGGCTTGTACTGATAAAGCTCCTTTTCAAGGAAGATGATTTCACTTTTGAGGCTTTTGTAGGCGTCAGAGGAAAACACGCTTTCAACATAGCTTCGGCCTGCCTCTTCATTACCCATAAGTGAAACAAAAATGAAATCGGGGTTTGCTGCCAGAATCTCCTCGGCGCTGATTCCGTCGAGAAGAAGAGGAGCTTTGTCGGCGATGTTGATGCATCCGAGCTCATCGAGCATTTGTGCAACAAAATTATCCTTTGCAGTTTTTGCCTTGCAGCTTGATATACTGCTCCCTGAACGGATAAAAAGTATTTTCGGTGAGGTTTTTTCACCTGAAGCCTTATTTACGATATAGTCAACGTTTGATTTTATTCTTTCACCGTGGGTAGCATAATTTTCTTCATTTTCCGTAATGCCGCAGAAAAGCCTCAGAGCCGTAAGGTAATCCTCAAAGGAATCGAGCCTTATTGCCGCCGAGGGCACGCCTGCCTTTGCAAGAAGCTCACCTGCTTTTTTCTGCGCAGGAACATCGCTTGAATAGATAACAAGGTCAGGCTCATAGGAAAAGAGAAGCTCATTGTTGATGAGCTTTCCTGCACCCGAGTCAACAACAAGCACATCCTCACTGCAAAAGCCCCGTTCAATGCTTTCTCCGACGGTTACATAGGTCTCACCGCCTGCGTTTTTCCACACCTGGCACAGTGAGGAGAAAAGCACTGCCACTTTTTCAGGCTTTTTGTCAAGTGTAACTTCATTGCCGAGACTGTCGGTGAAGGTAAAGTAAGGCTCTGTATTCTGTCCGTTTTTTTGTCTGTCCGATGAAAAAACAATTAAGAAAAGTAAAAGTGAAACGGCGATAAGTGAAATGCCGATTGCCGTAAGCCTCTTATTCATCCCTGAGTATCTCGCTTTTCCTTGAAAGTATACTGTCAGAGAGGATTTCTCTTTCAGCATTTTCGAAGCCGATTCGTGTTATTGTGTCAGCAAAGCGCTCACCTGAGTTGCCCTTTTCTTTGTAAAAGAGGATTGCTTTTTCTACTGCTGAAAGAAGCTCGGACTCTGTTTCAATGATTTTACCAAGAGGCATACCTCTTGAGACCTTTTTACCCCATCTTCCTCCGATATAAAGCTTTGCACCTGCTCTTGCAATTTCAATCGCACCGATTCTGCACACGGGAATGCATCTGCCGCAGTTATTGCAAAGCTCAGGATTTCTTACGGGCTTTTTGTCAATCATTTCAATTGCACCCATGGGGCAAAGCTTTGCGCAGATCCCGCAGCCGACACACTTACGGTCGACGAATAAGGGCTCTCTCTGACCGATAATGCCGAGGTCATTAATGTCGGGCTTTACACAGTTGTTGGGGCAGCCGCCTACGGCAATTTTGAACTTGTGAGGAAGCTTTACATTGTGGTAGCCCTTGTAAAAATCCTCGTGGATTTTGCGGGAAAGGGAAAAGGTGTCGATGAGCCCGTACTGACAGGTTGTGCCCTTGCAGGAAACAACAGGACGTACCTTGGGACCCGTTCCGCCCGTTTCAAGGCCCTTTTTATTGAGAAAGTCGATAAATGCCTGCACATTGTCATAGGGGATTTTCTGCACCTCAATTGTCATTCGTGAGGTCATTGCGATTTCACCGCTTCCGAATTTTTCTGATGCATCGGCAATTGCACGGCTTTCCTCTGCGGAAATTTTTCCGTTACGGGTGATAACACGGCAGTTGAAGCAGTCGGGTGTGGTTTTATCTCTTAAAAAGCCCAGGCCCTTTATTCTTGCGACCTCTTTGGGGTCTACGGAACATTTTACCGTTTCAATGATTTTCATAAGCTTTCCTCCTAAATTTATTGTAAGTTAATTATAGAGCTTTTCATAAAAAATTTCAATGTTTTCGTCGCTGTATTCCATCTGCTTTGAGTAAAGAACGGCAGAACGGAGAAGTGAATCGAAGCTTTTTTCGCTCTCGCTTCTGTAAAGAGCAAAAATTACCGTGACAGAGAAAAGTGCAAAGCGGATTTTCTCCTTTACCTGCAGGTCGAAAACACTTTTGAGAAAGTATCTCCAGACGAAGTAAGCGAAAAGCCGTTCAAGATACTTTTCCTCTTCCTTGTCGGGGGTAAGAAGGGGATTGCCGTCAAGAAAAGCAGTAAGCTTTTTTAGCTTATCTGTCCATTTTTCGTCAATGGGTTCAGTTTCCCCGAGTACACGGATGATGCCTTCTGCCTCCTTTTCAAAGGAAAAACTGCAGGTAGCATTTTGAGGTACTGATGAAGAGAGGATAAGCTCTGTGCCTTCTGCAAGGGAGAGAACTTCAGAAAAACGTGCTTCAAGGGGGAGTGAACAGTCAGCGAGTATGTCGTAGATTTTCTCTCTTACTGAAAAGAGAAAGGCAAAGGTGCTTTCGTCAGAGTCCTCGTCGGCAGCCTCGTCAACCTCACCTTCAAAGTAATCGGCGTAGCAGCCGTCGGTGAGGATGAGTCTTGCCGCTTCCTCGCAGGAGAGTCCGAGTCCGCCCTCCTTTGTGTTGCCGTACCATTCAAAATAACGGGGATGGTCACGGCAGATCTGGCAGAGACTGTCCTTGCCGAGATTTATAATGATGTCACAAAGATTATTTTCGTTGAGAAGGGGGCAACGCTCGCCGTTTAAGATGAAGGAGGGCTCGTGTGAAAAGCTGATGCTTCCACAAAGATGCTTTCCGAATTCACCCTTTTCGTTTTTGTATTTTTCTGCCGTTTTTTCGTCAATACAGATTTCCCAGCCGATACAGCAGTTGTCGGAGCATTTGTCAGCCTTGCAGAGAAAGTCGTCATAATAACAGGGGCGTCTGAACAGCATCATTTTTCCTCCTTGAGAGTTATTGTGATTATCTCGGGACGGTTAAAAAGCCGAAGGGGAATTACACTGTTTCCGAGTCCGCGGCTGACAATCATCGAGGTGTCCTCGTTACTGTAAAGTCCTGAATCGTATTCGGGGAAAAAGCCCTGTCCCGGAGCGAACAAGCCTCCGACAAAAGGAAGTCGGAACTGACCTCCGTGAGCGTGTCCCGAAAGAACAAGGTCAAAGCCGTATTCACAGTAAATTCTGAAAAATTCGGGACGGTGGGAAAGCAGGATGCTGAAGTCATCACCCTTTCCGAGCCTTTCAAGAGAGGAGGCAATAACGGCATCCTCATCACCGAAAAGATAATCGGCGGCAAAGGAGGGGTCATCGATTCCGTAAAGGGTAATTTTACCGTCATCCTTTTTTATTGTAAGCCTTTCACCGCGCAGAATTTTTACACCCTGAGCCGTCATGGAGGGGTAAAGCTCCTCTGAAGCGTCGATGCGTGGCTCGTGGTTTCCCGTGACGTAATAAACGGGAGCAATTTTTACCGCTTCACCGATGAAATGCTCTGCAACGGAAATTTCGGTTTTTCTTGAGTCGATGATGTCGCCCGTAAGAGCGATTACATCGGGTTCGGCAGCTCTGATTTTTTTAATGAGCTTTTCATTGTCCTTCCCAAAGCTTTCGTTGTGAAGGTCAGAAATGTGCAAAATTCTGAATCCGTTAAAGGCAGCGGGAATTTTGCCGCTGCTGATTTCGAATTCTCTTAAGCTGAGTGCTTTATTAGCAACAAGAACATAAACGGCAAAAAGTATAATGAAAAGAAAAATAACAATTATTGAAAGGGTAAGCTTCTTATGTGAAATGTTCATATCGTTACTCCGTAGGTTGAATTTTTCCGATAAAAAGATTTTATCAGTATAAGCCGATATTGTCAACGGTGGCTTTTCGTAAGGGAAGAAAAAATAAATGCTTTTTTTACCGTAAAACCCTTGACATTATCGGTTGATTGTGATAATATACTTTGGCAACAAAAAAGCAATGCGCTGTTAGCTCAGCTGGATAGAGTGTCTGGCTACGGACCAGAAGGTCAGGGGTTCGAATCCCTTACAGCGCGCCACAAGAAAAGAGACTACGTGAGAGCGTAGTCCTTTCTTTTTTTATGGATGAAATTAAAAAGGGATTCGAACAAGGAGGGAGCGAAGCGAGGCGATAGGCGCGGAAGCGCCGGGACAAAATCCCTTACAGCGCGCCACAAGAAAAGAGACTATAGGGCGCCACAATATAAGAAGGTTAAGGTTTTTATCGGCTCTTTTCCGCTTAAACATCATGAAAAATCACCGTAATACGCGAGTATGACGGTGATTTTGTCATTTCCTTTAAACGAAAAATTTCTCGATAAAAACTGCTATGCACCTTAAAATTCAGATGTTTCAGGTGCATAGCAAGGCAAAAAGCACAGGAATCCTTGCGGATTCCGAGCATTTTTAACGAAGTTAGGCGTGGGAACAGCGAATTTTAAGGCTCAACATTCTTATATTGTGTCGCCCTTGGAGCGTAGTCCTTTCTTTTTTTATATTCTTTTTCTGCTGAAGATTTTTTCGCAAAGCATTCCCACCTGCCTTGTCGGGAAAGCAAAATACCTTGTGCTGAGAAGAACGGTGATGGTCAATGCAATCATAATCCAGAGTATTCTTCCGGATGCTGTTGTGACAAGCAAAGAACTCAGCCCGATTTTTCTCAGAATAAGCAGAAGGCTTGTGTGCCAGAAATAAACCTGAAGGGTGTTTTTTCCGAAGTCGCTGAGGTATCTGATTTTCTTTCGCGGTATCAGGCAGATGACGGAAAATGAAATCGGGACTGTTATAAGGTAACAAAGAAGCCTTTGTAAAATGCCTGACTGCGGTGTTATTCCCGAAATGCTGCTGAAAGGATTTCTGCCCGTAAAGAAATAGCGAAGCACATAAAGGTCGTCGATCTGTGTAAAGCAAAGCACAAGCCAAAGGATAAGAATAAAAGCAGAAACAGCCTTGACCGCCTTCATTTTGTTGAGGTTTATAAGAACTATTTTCGGAGTCATCTGTCCGAGAATGTAAAACGGATAAAAGACGAAGAATCTTGACAGATAAAGGAAGTCACCGATAAAGTCGAAGTATCCTGCAATAAGACCGAGAAGCAAGGAGGCCGGAAGGAGGATTTTTTTGTCAACACCTCTTAAAAGATAAGAGATGCCTATAAACATAGAAAGAACAAACATGTACCACGGAAGACCGCTGTCCGAAAAGAACAGAAAAGAGGTATTTCCCGTGAGAATGCTTCTTGTAAGCCAGATAATGAATTTGGTAATATAACCGAGAGTAATGAAGGTCAATATCTTCTGCAGAACCTTTCTGTCTTTATGGAAAAGACCTGACAGAAAGAGAAAAAGAGGCATATGAAAGGAATATATAAAAAGAAAAATGCTTTTGTATGCGGGAGAAAACTGATTCCCGACATCAACAAAGTGGCCGACAACAACAAGAGCCATAAGCAGAAGCTTAAGGTTGTCGAAGATGAAAAGCCTGCGTTGGGGTCTTTTTTCAGCCATTGAAGCACCTCCTTAGTGAATTACTTAATTTTACAGCAGTAGCTTTCGCTTGTCAATAAGGATTTTTTTCTTGCCAAAAGCTTATTTGTGTGATACTATTGTAACATACCGAAAAAACGAAAGGATGATACCATGAACATCTGGCACGACATAAACCCTCAAAGAATTTCTGCCGATAATTTTGACAGTGTTGTTGAAATCAGCAAGGGCAGTAAAATGAAATATGAGCTTGACAAGCAGACGGGTATGCTCAGGCTTGACCGCGTGCTTCACACCTCAACCCACTACCCTGCAAACTACGGCTTTATTCCTCGCACCTACGCCCTTGACAATGACCCGTTGGATGTTCTTATTTTGTGCTCTGAGAAAATTGAGCCGATGAGTATCGTTGAGTGTTATCCGATAGGAGTAATTTCAATGCTTGACAACGGAGACCCCGACGATAAGATCATTGCTATTCACACGGGAGATCCTACCTATAACGGATACACCGACATAAGTCAGCTTCCCATACATATATTTGAGGAAATGATTCACTTCTTCACTGTGTATAAAATGCTTGAAAACAAGGAAACCGTTATCGATGAAGCAAAGGGACCTGAAGAGGCAAGAAGAATTGTTGAAGAGTCCATAGTAAGATATAACGAGATATTTGAAAACAAATAATTAATTTTGCTGTTTCGGAAATTCTGCTGCCGGAACAGCAATTTTTTACATTTTTGAGAGAAAAGTCCGTTAATTTTTCTGTTTTTCCTCTTGAAAAATATAAAAATTCAGCGTATAATTATACAGAATAGTAATATAGCACAAGTAGACTCTTTTTGAGTCGGAAAACCAACAATTCAGGCAGACCACACATTTCTGAAAGGGTAAAAACAAGGAAGCGGGGAGTTAATTTTGAAAGCGGATTTACATTGTCACACAAAACTTTCTGACGGTACTCTGGGTATTGATGACCTTATAGTACTTGCCAAAAACAGCGGCGTTAAGGTTATTGCTGTTACTGACCACGACTGTCAGGCAGGTAACGTAAGAGCTGAAATTATAGGCAGAAGATACGGTATAGAGGTTATACCCGCTGTTGAGTTTACTGCAACAGATTCAAAAAGAGGCTCAAAGGCACACATCCTTTGCTATCTTCCCGACAGACCGGAAAGACTTGAGGGACTTTGTAAGAGCAATTCTCTTATAAGAAAAAAAGCCGGACAGCTGATGATTGCAAAGGCAACAAGAAAGTTTCCCATCAGTGCGGAGTTTATCGCAAAGTGCTGTCAGGGCTCAACAAATGTATATAAACAGCATATTATGCAGGCTCTTATGGAGTGCGGATACACCACAAGCATTTTCGGCGACCTTTACAAGATGCTTTTCACAAAGCAGTCAAGAATGAACATCATCGTTGATGCTACATACCCCGAGCCTGAGGACATAATCGATCAGATTCACGAGGCAGGCGGTATCGCAGTCCTTGCACATCCCGGATTTTATGATAACTTCGAGCTTCTTGATGAGCTTGTTGAAAAGGGCAAGCTTGACGGCATCGAGGTTTATCACCCGGAAAACACTCCTGAGCAGCAGGAGCTGCTTATAAAAATCGCAAAGAAAAACGGCCTTGTTATGACGGGCGGAAGTGACTTCCACGGCGGCTTCAATATGTACCCCATAAAGCTTGGTGAGTACGGCCCCGGGGAGGATGATGTTACGGCTCTTCTTTCATACAAGGCAAAAAAACGCAGAAAGCAGAAAAAGCTCGAAAGCCTTTCTGAAGAAAAATAAAGCTACCCTAAAATAACAGGGAAAGGAGAATATACCATGAGCGAAAATGATGTAAAAATTTATGTAAGCAAGAATGAACTGAGTAAAAACTGCGAAATCGTCGCAGCGGTAAACGATGTCAGAATTCACCGTGCAAACGGCAACATTGAAAAGGCGAGACGACTCGGTGAAGCCCTTGCAACAATTACTCCCACGGATGAAGAGGGCGCAATTCACGTCAATCTCCGTGAGCATCTTGCACCGAAGTTCTTTGCTCCGGATATTCTCTATCAGATAAAGGTGCTGCTTGTTTTTGCAAGTGAAACACTCATACAGCTTGAGGTTCCTGTTTCAATTCTTTCAACTGCGGCAGTTACTGCGATGTACGAAAAAATTGAGAAGAAATCACCCGGCTTTTACAGCAACATCTCAAACGGTGCGGCGTTTACCTTCTATTACCTCGCTCTTCAGAAGGGCGGAACCCTCGGTGAAAACATCGGTGAGGCCTTTGCAATGCTTTGTGATGTAAAAAACAAGGAAAGCTTTGTTGCCGCCGGTAACACGGTATGGAATATTGCAGTTGACCTTATCGAAAAGGAAATCCAGAAGGTTGAATTTGAAAACGTATAATTTTAAGGGAGCTCGGCTCCCTTTTTTGCAATTTGTCAACAAATAATTTCAGTGAAGATGCGTTGAGGTATCTTCGGAAGGAGAAAAATATGACAGTCAGAGACATTGTAGACATTCTCGGTGCGGAGGTCATCTGCCGTGACGACCTTCTTGACACTGCTGTTGAAAGAGCTTTCGGCAGTGATATGATGAGTGATGTGCTTGCTTTTGTCAAGGAGCAAGCTGTTCTTATCACAGGTCTGGTCAATCCTCAGGTAATCCGTACGGCAGAAATGATGGATATGCCCTGCATCATTTTTGTAAGAGGTAAGAGACCTGACCTTAAAATGATTGAAATGGCTGAGGACAGAGACATGGTGATTCTCTGCTCCGAAAACGGAATGTTTACAACCTGCGGTAAGCTTTACCAGAGCGGCCTGAGAGGGGGCTGTGTGAAATAATGGACAGCATCAAGCTTCATTATGTAGTTCCCGGGGATGATTTTACAAGAGCAGGAGCTGCTTCCGGAGATGTAAAAAGAAACCTCAAGACTTTAGGTATATCTCCGTCGGTAATCAGAAATGTTTCCATTGCTATGTATGAGGGTGAAATCAATATGGTTATTCATGCTGGCGGTGGAGAGATTGATGTTGAGATAACCGAAAATGAAATAATTATGACTCTTGCCGACAAGGGACCCGGCATTGAAAATATTGAGCTTGCTATGAGCGAGGGCTATTCAACTGCACCCGACAACATCCGTTCACTCGGCTTCGGTGCAGGTATGGGCTTGCCCAACATCAAAAAATATACCGATGAATTCGGAATTGATACGGTAGTGGGCGAAGGCACCACACTTAATCTTAAGGTATATATTCAGTAAGATATTATATTAAAAGTAAGGCATTATGCCGGAAAGGAGATTTTTGCCATGCTTTTTCATTCAGTAAGACTTGACGCTGAAAAATGTCAGGGCTGTACGAACTGCATCAAGCGTTGTCCCACTCAGGCAATACGCGTGAGAAACAAAAAGGCATACATAATTTCAGACCGCTGCATTGACTGCGGTGAGTGCATCAGAGTCTGTCCCCATCATGCGAAGTATGCCGTAAGTGAAAGCTTCAACGAGCTTCTTAAGTATAAATACAGAGTTGCTCTGCCTGCACCTGCCCTTTACGGTCAGTTCAATAATCTTGAAAATGTGGATTATGTGCTGACGGGACTTAGGAAAATGGGCTTTGACAGTGTTACCGAGGTTTCAAAGGCAGCAGAGCTTGTCAGCAGTGCAACGAGAATGATGACCGACAGCGGTGTCCTTAAAAAGCCGATTATTTCCTCTGCCTGCCCAGCAGTTTTAAGACTTATAAGAACAAGATTTCCGAATCTTATCGGCAATCTTCTTCCTCTCAATACACCCGTTGACCTTGCGGCAAAAATTGCAAGGGAAGCGGCAAAGGAAGAAACGGGACTTTCCGATGAGGAAATCGGAGTGTTTTTCATCACTCCCTGTCCCGCCAAAAGAACGGCAATTACAAATCCTCTCTGCTATGAAAAAAGCGGAATAAACGGTGCGATTGCCATAAAGGACATTTATCCCGTTCTTGTTCAGACTATGGACAGACTTGCTCCCTCGGAGCTTGAGCCGCTCAATGATTCGGGCATTATCGGCGTAAGCTGGGCACAAAGCGGCGGTGAGGCGTCGGGACTTCTCAAGGAAAGATACCTTGCGGCTGACGGAATTGAAAATGTTATCAATGTCCTTGAGGAGCTTGAGGACGAAAAGCTCAACGACCTTGATTTCATTGAGCTTAACTGCTGTACGGGCGGATGCGTCGGCGGTGTGCTTACCGTTGAAAATCCTTATGTTGCAAAGGCGAGAATCCAGCGCCTTCGTAAATTTATGCCCGTTTCCTGCAACAGCATTTCAGGAGAGCTTGACATTGACAGCCTGAGCTGGACAAAGGAGCTTACTCCTTCACCGGCGATGAAGCTTGCCGACAATGTTGTCAAGGCAATGCGAATGATGACAAAGCTTCGTGAAATTGAAAAGACACTTCCGGGACTTGATTGCGGAATCTGCGGTGCTCCCTCCTGCCGTGCACTTGCAGAGGACATTGTCAGAGGCTACGCACAGGAAACGGACTGTCTGCTTCGTAAATATCAGATTGAATCAACTTTCGAGGGTGACGATTGGTTGCCCCGTCCCTTCAGAATGAAGGTTATGGGAGAGGATTCAGGCGAGGAGAAGGAAAATGAAGGTTAATGAGCTTATAGGAGAGCTCGGACTTACCGTGCTTACCGAGGGTGACCTTGAAAAGGAATGTGAGGGCTGCTACAGCGGTGACCTGCTTTCCTGGGTAATGTCAAGAGCAAAGGAAAATGATGTCTGGCTTACGGTTATGGGCAATGTCAATGCCGTTGCAGTTGCCGTGCTGACAGACTGTGCCTGTATTGTGCTTACGGAAAATGCCGCACTCGACGATGCGGCTAAGGAAAGAGCACTTCAGCAGGGCATAACAATTTTAAGAAGTGCAGAAAATGCTTATGAGCTTTCTGTGCGCATTTCCAAGCTGATATGAGGCTTTATTACGATTTACATCTTCATTCGTGTCTGTCACCCTGCGGTGACAATGATATGACTCCGTGGAATCTTGTCAATATGGCAAAGCTTCTCGGTCTTGACATCATTGCGCTGACTGACCACAATTCCTGCGGAAACTGCCGCAGTGCGATGAAGGTCGGCGAAATGGCGGGGGTTACGGTTGTACCCGGAATGGAAATCTGCACATCGGAGGAAATTCACTGCGTCTGCCTTTTTGATGATATTGACAAGGCAGAGGACTTCGGTGACTTTGTCAGAAGTACGATGCCTCCGGTAAAAAACCGTGAGGAAATTTTCGGACAGCAGCTTTTAATGGATGAAGGCGACGGAATAAAGGGCAATGAGGAGCTTCTTCTGACAACGGCTTGTTCAATCGGAATTGACAGCCTGCCTTCTGTTGTAAGTGAGTACGGCGGAGTATGCTTTCCTGCTCACATTGACAGAGAATCCTACAGCGTGATTTCTTCTCTGGGTGATTTTCC
This sequence comes from Acutalibacteraceae bacterium, assembly GCA_045601905.1. GTDB lineage: Bacteria > Bacillota > Clostridia > Oscillospirales > Acutalibacteraceae > UBA6857. The sequence goes on from JAZSAM010000009.1 coordinate 18,294, forward strand.
CGGGGAACTTGATGTGAAAGCCTTTGAGCTTACGCCGAAGGCTGACAGTGAGGATTATTACTTAAGGCACGGTGCTCTTTCGGGAAAAAAGCTTTTCAGAAGCTCCGATGCTCACTATCTTGAAAATATGAGAGAAAAAGAGTTTTATGTTGAGCTTTGTGAAAACTCTGCATCGGCTCTTATTTCGTATATAAAAGGGGAATAAAAATGAGTGAAGTTGAAAGAGCAGGTGAGCTTTTCCTCGAAGGCTTCAACTGCTCGCAATCGGTTTTTACCGCATTCTGTCACCGTTTTAATATGGACGAGGAAACGGCAAAACGGGTTTCTGCAGGTCTTGGCGGAGGCGTTGGCAGAATGAGAGAGGTCTGCGGTGCCGTCAGCGGTGCTGCAATGGTGCTCGGAAGCGTTGCCTCTGCTGTTGAAGGAGACGACAAGGACAGTAAGGCGAAAAATTATGAGCTTGTAAGGGAATTTTCTGAGCGCTTCAAGCAAAGACACGGAGGTACGGTTATCTGCCGTGAGATGCTTAAGATGAAAATTATGATGGAAAACACGGCTATGCCCGAAAACCGCACGGCTGAATATTACAAAAACCGCCCCTGCCTTAAGGCGGTTGAGGATGCGGCGGAAATACTTGTAAATATTATAGAGGAATTTGAAAAAGGAGAGACATAAAAATGAATATTCTTATCGTAAACGGAAGCCCCAAGGGCAAATACAGTATTACATTACAGACGGGTAAATACCTCGAGCTTCTTCATCCTGAGCACAAGTTTGAGGTTATCCACGCAGGACAGATCATCAAAAAGCTTCAGCGGGATTTCACTCCTGCAAAGCAGCTGCTTGAAGATGCTGATCTGATCATCTTTTCTTATCCTGTTTATACCTTCATTGCTCCCTCACAGCTTCATTATTTCATTGACCTGATGAAGAAAAGCGGAATTGATTTTTCACAGAAGTACGCAACACAGATTTCAACCTCAAAGCATTTCTACGACATCACTGCTCATAAGTATGTTGAGGATAACTGCTATGATATGGGACTTAAATATATCAAGGGACTTTCTGCCGATATGGACGACCTTTCAACAAAGAAGGGACAGAAGGAGGCAGAGGAGTTCTTCAAGCTCGTTCTCTGGCAGGCTGAAAATGACTTTTACGAGATTCCGCAGAGAGAGCCCCGCAAGGTTAAAAAGGCAATCAAGGCAACGGCGGACTGTGACAACATTGCAAAAAGTGGCGGCACCGTTGCAATTGTTACTGATGCAACAACAGAGGACAAGAATCTTCTTACAATGATCGAACGCTTCAGAAAGAAGCTTTCACTTAACACAAAGGTGATAAACATTGCTGAATTCCCCATCAAGGGCGGGTGTCTCGGCTGCTTCAAGTGTGCAGTTTCAGGTCATTGCTTCTATAAGGACGGCTACGAGAACCTCCTTCGTGAGGAAATCCAGACCTGCGATGCAATAGTTTACGCCTTTACAATCAGGGATCACTCAATGGGTCCCCGTTTCAAGATGTACGACGACAGACAGTTCTGCAACGGTCACAGAACCGTTACAATGGGTGCTCCCGTAGGTTATCTTGTAAGCGGTGAGTATAGTATCGAAAAGAATCTGCAGACAATTCTTGAGGGAAGAGCAGGAGTTGGCGGCAATTACCTTTGCGGTGTTGCAACTGATGAGTTTGCTCCCGACAGAGAGGTTGACAGACTTGCCTCTACCCTCGCTTATGCAGTAAAGAACAAGTACACTCAGCCTGCCGATTTCCTCGGTGTAGGCGGTATGAAGATTTTCCGTGACCTTATCTTTATTATGCAGGGACTTATGAAGGCTGACCACAAGTTCTACAAGGCACACGGTCAGTACGACTTCCCCCAGAAGCAGATGCCCAGAGTTCTTGCAATGTACCTTGTCGGCGGACTTATGGCAATGCCTGTCAAGGGCGGCAAGGCGAAGGCAAAGATGACCCAGATGATGAATGAGGGTATGATTATGCCTTATCAGAAGGCTCTCAAGGAAGCTGAAAAGCGCAGAGCCGGAATGAATGTTGAGGTTGTGGCTGAAGCTGAAGACAAAGAGCTTATTGAAGTGAAATAAACGGAAAGCTCTTAGGGTTACCACAGCCTTCCCCATTGAGGAAGGTGGCGCGGCGAAGTCGTGACGGATGAAGTTTAAGAAAGGTAACTTAAAGCGGCGGGCGAAAGGAGAAAGGCAATGGCAGAATACAAGCCCAACGGAAGATTCTGGTTTATTACGCTTCTGAATTTTGCACTTTCAGCAATGAGCGCTTATGCCGTAATCTTTACGTTTAAAAATGAAATAAAATTCAGCGGAAGACATGAGGGTATGACAGAGGAGACCTTGATTTATGTGTTTGGCTTTGCTGCAGCTTGCTTTCTCATTTCAGGCTCTGCTATAGTGCTTCACCTTATAAAAAACAAGGGCAATGTTATGACAGTAAGCTATGAAGGAGTCAGTAACGGGCTGGTGATTTCAATGCTCGGTTGCTTCTTCATTATTATTCCCGTTAAGTTCATTCCGTGGCAGGCGATAACCGAGGTGGACGACGAACAAAACGGGTTAATTGTAGCAAGGCTTGAAACATCGAAGATAAAAGCAAATCCTCTTGCAAAGCTTATACTTAAGATTACGGGCTTTAACTTCTGCAGCGGACTTATAACCCCTGCGCTTCATAAGGAAGACATTATGATGTTCAGCGACCTTTTCACAGTCAAATCAAGTTTGCAGAGATAAATAACAAAAAAGCAGGTGTTCAAAAGCACCTGCTTTTTTTGACCTCGCCGGTCGGGCATTCTTTCTTGAAAGAAAGAATCAAAGAACTTTTATTGTCTTGTTGTTATCTCAGGCTCGAGCTGTTGTTTACAATTCCCGTGCCGTAAATGAAAAGCACATCCTGATTGCCAAATTCCACAAAGTTACCGACCATATCAGTAGGAATGTATCTTGTGTCAATAAGGGTTACCTTGCTGTAGCCGGGGATAAGAAGGGGTGCAAGGGAGCTTCCGAAGGAGTCACGGAAAAGGATAAGCTCCTTACCCGTTTCACCCTTGGGATTGGTGATTTCAAGGACTGAAACGGCACCCGAAAGGAAAACGTCGTATCTGTCGGGAGCCTCAAGCTTACTTAAATCGTAAACCTTAGTTTCTCCTTCCTTTTCAATGCTTCTGACTGTTGCATCTTCAATTTCTTCGTTTGTAAGGTAAACGAGTCGGTCTGCTTCAAGGGGCAGAGCTGACTGACCATAGTAAACGCCGTAAAATTCACCGACATCCTTTTCCTCAAGTGCTGAAAGAGGTGAAAGCCCGAGCTCTTTTCTTATGAGGTTTGCCACGGGGACAATTTCCTGCTGCTTCCAATGACTATCCGTTGCGTAAAAGGAAACTGATTCGAGCAGAGAGGAAATGTCAATGTGGGTGAAATCCTTCAGACCGTTTTTTGTAAGGTTATAAAGCTCGCTGAATTCATAACGGGGATAAACAGTGCCTTTTGTAAGAAAGAAGTTTTTGTCGGGAATGAGCGAAAAGTAAACCTTACAGTCTGTGCCTTTAAGATAGGTGTCGTAAATTGTGTTTATCCTCTTGTGAAAGTTGATCACAGAGGTTTTGCTGATTTTTTTGTCAAGCTTACCTGCAGAGCCTTCAACAACATAAATGTCATTGTTGTCCTTCTGCCTGAGAATGTCGAAGTGGAACTTTGCCTTCAAAGTGCGGAAGGTGTCTCTTAAGGGAAACTGATCAGTAAGGTAGGCTTCAAATTCACGCATAAATTTTCCGCTTGTAAGGCTTGAAACGGAAATTTCGGGCATCTGCTGAAGCTTGCGTCTTTCCCACTCGGAAACATCCTTGTCGGGAAGGATGAAGAGTGAAAGGGTGAGAGTGCCGATGATTAGCGTGAAAATTACGGGTACAAGGAGGTGTTTTATCTTTTTCATTTGTCTTACCTCCTTTAAAATCTGAAGTACAGGAAGGGATTGAAGGAGCCGTCAACAAGATAAGCAGTGCTTAAAATGAGAATAACGGCAACGAAAATGCCTTCGAGTACAAAGGTGAATTTTTTGTTTCTGAGCTTTTCGCAAAGCTTCTTCACGGCGGGAGTTGCTCCGAGAAATGCGACGGCAAGAAGCACCGCATAAGAGGAGAGGTTGTAAAGTGTGTCCCCACTCATAAGGGGAAGTCCGCCGAGACCGAACATCAGCCTGAGGTCGCTTTGTGCCATTGTGAAGGAATCTGCGTTGAAAAGCACGAAGGAAATGAGCACAAAAATAAGAACATAAAGGTGCTGAAAAACTGTCGGGAGCTTTTCAAGATACTTTTTAAGAAAGAGCTTTTCGATGATGAGAAGAACTCCGAAGTAAAGTCCCCACGCCATAAATGTCCAGTTTGCGCCGTGCCACAGTCCCGTAAGACACCAGACAACAAGGATGTTGAAAATCTGCCTTTTTGCTCCCATTCTGTTTCCTCCGAGGGGGATGTAAACATAATCACGGAACCAGGAGCCGAGGGAGATGTGCCATCTGCGCCAGAACTCTGTTATGCTTTTTGAAATGAAGGGGTAATTGAAGTTTTCAAGAAAACGGAAGCCGAGCATTCTGCCCATTCCGATTGCCATGTCGCTGTAAGCGGAAAAGTCGAAGTATATCTGCAATGCGAAGGAGATGGCATAAACCCAGGCAAATATAACGGAGGGCTCTGCACTTTCTCTGTAAGAAGTACACAGCGAGCCGAGAAGATTTGCCACAAGCACCTTTTTGCCAAGTCCTACGGCGAATCTGAAAATGCCGGAGGAAATGTCTTCAAGACTGTGCTTTCTTGAGCGTAAATCCTCTTCAACGGTTGTGTAGCGGACAATAGGACCTGCAATAAGCTGAGGAAAAAGGGTGATGTAGGTCGCAAGATTGATGTAATTTCTCTGTGCGGGAACGGTTCCTCTGTGGACATCAATAAGATAGCTTATTGCCTGAAAGGTGTAAAAGCTGATGCCTATGGGAAGTGCCAGCTTAAGAAAGGGAATGTCAGCACCCGTAAGAGAATTTACAGTGCCCAGCAGAAAATCGGCATACTTGAACAAAGCAAGAAACCCGAGGGGCACTGCTACCGAGAAGCTCAGCAGCAGTTTACCCTTCGGGGATGTACGTCGATTTTCAATTATGATTCCTGCAAAGTAGCAGAAGGTGATGGTAAATATCATCAGAAGTGCATACTTCGGCTCACCCCACCAGTAAAAGAGAAGTGAGAAGATGAGAAGTGTGGCATTTTTTAACTTTTTCGGCATCACTGCGTAAACGAGAAGAACGGCAGGAAGGAAAAAGTAAAGAAAGGGAATCGACGAAAAGACCATTATTTATCAGCCTCTTGTAAGAATTTCGCCTGTGAGCTCGCCGAGAACATCACTGCCTGTTACCTGTGAAGCGCTTACTGTTGCTGCAAATGCTTCAACAAGGCCGTCAGCAAGACCGGGAGCAAGCTCTGATGAAACCATAACGAGCATAACAACGTCTGCGTAGGAAACAACACGGAGCTGATCAGCTGCAACGCAGATCCACTTTCTTGTGTCGATGCCTTCAAACATCTGAGCCTTGATTTCTTCAACCTTGCTTGCGTCTGCAACTCTTGCAATTACAAGTGAGTAAGCCTGTGAGCCGATCATTGATTCTGAGAAGTAAGCTTCCTTGAATACGGGTTCAGCAGTGTTGCCGTCAGTAACCTCTGCATCCTCTGCAGCTGCAATACCGAGGTAGCTCTGAACAGCCCAGGGATCGTTGAGGTCAACGGGCATTGCGGGGCCAACCATGAACTCGGGAGCCTTCTTTTCGTACATTGATGCGATTACGGTTGAAACGTCGCCTTCATAGGCTTTGGGAGCTTTGTTGCCTGCGCAAGCTGCAAAGCTTACAAGAACAACGAGTGCGAGTGCGATTGCTAAAACTTTTTTCATTTTCTTGTTCCTCCAAGTATATTATTATTTAAAAGTAGCAGAAATATTTATACAATAAGAATTAGGAATAAATAGAAATAAAATGTGAACAATATATTAACTGAGGCTTTTTGTGATTACATTTTTGTAATTGAAATTTTACTCAGTGTCTTGTGTCGTCGGAAAAGCATTCACACCACCTTGCCGAGAAGGAGGGCTCCTCATTTCCACGGTAAAGGTGGCTTAAATCACCGAAGGAGCTGCAGGTGAAAATTGCCTTACCCTTTTCTCTTTCCTGGGACTGAATGACGGTGACCGATGTGGGAAGTGCCACAAAGTTGTGCCAGAAAATCATCGGTGAAACAGAGAAGAGGTGTGAGAGGATGACTGCCTCAACGCCGAAGTGGCAGAAAAGCACAATTGTGTCGTGATTTTCATTTACAACATCAAAGAGTCTGCCGTTATGTACATAACCGTGCTTTGCGAGAATGGAATCGATGCCGTCGCAGACCTTTTTGTACTCCTCGGGTACATTCTGACTTTTCATAAGGTCAACACCCTGCCATTTTTCATAGGAGTAGTAGTCGTCAATTGCCGTCCAGTAGGAGGGCATTCTGTCCCAGCAGTGGGTCGTTCCCAATTCGGGATGGTCGACGGTGCCCTGAAACTCTCTTAAAAAGTCGCAGATTTCTGCCTTGCGATTCATTTTCTTAAGAGTATAGGAGGCAGTCTTTTTTGCCCTGCCGAGAGGAGAGCAGTAAAAGGCGGCAATATCCATTTTTGAAATTTTGCAGGCGAGAAGCTTTGCTTCACGGATGCCTTTCGGGGTGAGGGTGTCAAGGGCGTAGTTGGGATCGCCGTGACGGATAATGAGAATCTGCAAAAAATCACTCCTTTACTTTAAAAAAAGGGGACGCCGCTGGGGCATCCCCTTACTACTTATTACTTACTACTGCAGTTACCATTTATTTTCTACATACTCGCAGAAGGCATACATATCCTTGATTTCCAGTACCTTGCCGTCATCAAGGGTGACCGTGCCGTTCCACATGCCGTGAACCTGATGGGTGTGCATTCTGAGAATGCCGACATTCATATCGGAATGATGGTCAAAGGTGGGAGTCATTGAAAGGTTGAAGCGTCCGTCCTCGGAAACAAACTTCCATACGTCCATAAACTTGTCGGGCTTCGGGAAAACCTCAACGTCAACTGCGCCGAACTTGTGAGCCTTTCCGTCGTAGAAAAGGGCTGTTTCCGTTGCGTTTGTCTCGTCACCGATTGCCCAGGTGATTTCAAAGCCGAAGAGGTGCTTTTCACCGTTTTCGTCAGTAAGGTAGCTTGAGCCGTTACCCCAGTACCATACCATCTTGTGAGGAGTGTTTACTCTGCCCCAGTCAAGAGCACAGAAGGCTGTTTCCTTTGAAAACTCGTAAACATCATCGCCGAACTTGTAGTAGCCTTCGCAGGGCATACAGTTCTGCTTTGTTGTCATAAAGTACTTTGTGGGGTCGCCCTCGAAGGGAAGAACGGTTGTGATGTTTTCAAGACCGGGCATAATATCCATGTCAAATTTGCACTCAACCACCTTGCCCTTGAGAGGCATTTTAAAGTAAAGAGTTCTTGAATCTTCTCTTGTGTCAAAGTCAAATTCAGCCTTGCCGATTTTGTCGGCAAAACGGTTGGGCGCATCACCCTTCTTGGGAGGAATGTACTTTTTGCCGCCAATGAAAAGCTGGGTAGCGTCAGCAATAACCTTGCCTGCACGAAGGTCAATGAGCTTTGCGGCGATGTAACCGCCGATACCGATGTTCGCAAAGCTTAACTGTACCATATAGTTGCCGTCCGCAACCTGATAGAAGTCCCATTCCTTTTTGCTTGTGGGTGAGCCCGGCTTTACGAGAGTTCTGTCGTAGTCAAAAACATTGTGTCTTGCCCAGCCCTTTGCAAGAAGGGTTCCGTCGGAAGCAAGAAGGGGAGTTTCCCCGGTGTACTCGGTCTGCTTTGACTTGCATTTCCAGTTTTTGTAGTTCTGATAAGTTCTTAAGGTTTCTTTGCTCATATCATTTTCTCCTTTTATAATATTTTCAACAAGTTTATTTTACAACTTTACAGTACGTTTTGCAAGGGGTTGCAGGGATTATTTTCCTCGTATAATGTCCCAATAAAATTTTATATCCTCTTTTGTTATTCTTTCCTTTGTTGTTATTGCGGTGTAAACAAAATAACAGCAAAGCACAAGCAAGAAAATTGATAAGTATAAAAAGCCTACACCCTCCTGCCGAAGCTTTTTCTGAGCATAGTCAAAGTTTAATATTTCTTTTCCGTCGGCCTTTAGCTCTATTATGCAGTTGTTTTTGCTGTTTACCAGCATTTGAAGGCTGCTGCCGGCTTCAAGTGATTCTATAGCTTGTACCAATTCCGCATTTGCACAGGCGCCGTCTATGTATTCCTTTTCACCGTTTTCAGAAAACAGTATTATACAGTTAAGGCTGTTGTAGGCGCGTCTGAATTGCCAGCCGTATTCCTCCTCGTAATAGCTGTAAACGGTAGTTCTTTCTTCAGCAGAAGTTTTGTCTATGGGTTGATTTGTGAAAAAAGCGCTTGTAAAAACTATTGACATAAAAATACTCATAACTGCAAAAGCAATTGCAGTCTGACGGCTTATGTCGTGACGGTGTCTGTTTTTTCTCATATTACTTCTCCTTTGTTCTGTGACTAAATTATACTACATAAAAGTCAACCTTGCAATAATAAAGCACATACTTTCGGCAGTCGGAAGGTATGTGCTTTGATACGAGAATGAAAAGTGTGGTTCTTGACATAATGACATTTTATGCTAAAATGGATGCAAAGGAGATGTTATTATGCTTGATTTTTTAGATAAGGTTGAAATTGCAAACGAAAAGGATTATGCTTTTTTAATGAATACGCAGGTTGAGCCCTACCTTGAGAAAAAGGGCAGAGAGGATTTTATTTTCACTTCTGATAACCGTAAGCTTCATTACGAGGCTTACGAGAAAACGCTTTCAAGGGGAAGTGTCGTTATCTTACACGGCTTTACGGAAAGTGCGGAAAAATTCCGTGAGACAGCCTATTACCTCCGTAAGGCGGGCTACAGCGTTTTTTCTCTTGATATGGAGGGGCACGGAAAGTCTCATCATGCCTCAGAAAAAGCCGAAAGAGTAGAGATTGACTCCTTTGATACCTACGCAGATGACCTTGACTTTTTTATTGAAAGGGTGGTTCTTCCTGCAACCAAAAACGGCAAAATCCACATTTACTCTCATTCCCTCGGAAGCACCGTTGCACTTTTGTATCTGATGCAGCATCATTATACTGTTGAGAAGGCAGTGCTTTCTTCGCCGATGATCTGCGGAAACATGGGAATGCCCGTTGCCGTTGCAGGCACAGTCGCAAAGCTCCTTTGTGCCCTTGGCGGAAAGAAAATCTCTGCTCCCGGAAGATGCGTTTTTGATCCCTCACAGAGCTTTGAGAACAGTGATGCCACAAGCAAGGCGAGATTTGAGTATTACCATGAAAAGAGAAGAAGGGAGCCTCTTTATCAGACAAGCGGCCCCTCCTTCGGTTGGGTTAAGGCTTCGCTTGATGCAAGGGACAAAATCCTTTCGGCAAAGGGTAAGGCTGATTTTGGCGCGGAGCTTCTGATTTTTCTTCCCGAAGAGGACAGACAGCTTCTTCATTCCTACACAGAGAGCTTTGCTGAGAAAAATGATGTAAAAATCAAAAGGGTGAAAAATTCAAAGCATGAAATTTTTATGAGCGGTGATGAGGTGCTCGGATGGTACCTTGAGGAGATTCTTGACTTTTTAAACTAAAAAAAGGGGGATGTAAAAAACTCGTTTTTTTACATCCCCTTTTTAGGGGCTAGGAAAAAATGCGCAGAATGAGCAAACCGAGCCAAAATAAAGCCGTTCAGCTTTATTTTGGTTTACCCGACGGCGTACACACAGGTACTCCGAGGGCGAGGTTTGTTTATAGCATAAAACGCAAAAAACTTGTTTTTGCCTGCTTTTGCTGATTTTTATAGCTTTAAAGGGTTTCTTTGGTAGTTAAATACCGAAAGAAACCCTTTAGTTATCTTGTTTTATGCGGTCTGCACTTTTTTACAGCCCCTTTTTTGTGCATAAAAAGCATCGACCCGGCTTTAATACCGGATCGATCTTTTTCTGTATTATTCGGTCAATCGTTTGTGACTGCTGATTTTACTCCGTCGTAGTGCTCTCCTCGGTCAATGCCTCGGCCTCTTCCTCGGTCATAACCGTAACATAAGCCTTGTAATCGCCGTAAACCCAGCAATCGTTGATGCTTTCGTTTCCGACTGTGATGTTTGCCTCAAGAAGCTGACTGTTTGCTCTGCTGAGATTAAGTGCAGAAACATTGATTTCGATGCGTATGTCATCACTTGTAAGCTTTGAAACAGATTTACTCGGGCCTATTACGGTAATCTTGTCAAGGCTTCCGCCCGTACCGAGTGAGTACACCATATTCTCCTGCTTGTTAAGGAACATCACATTTGCAACAGAATAGGAAACCTCTGTCTTCTCGTAATCGGACAAATCAACACTCACATCAAAGGCCGTGATTTTTTTATCGGTAAGCTTCACGGCAAGCTTGTCCTGATCGATGTCAAGCGTAATATTGTTTTCATCGTTAAGAAGCTTTTTGAAATCAACAGTACCGACATTAAGCTCGCTGTACATTGCCTCATCCTTGGGATTGTAAATAATTTCAACCGTTGAAGGTGAAATACTGTACCCGGGTGTTTTGATTCCCTCGGGCTGATTGATGAACTTAACGGTTGTGGGAACTGTCTTTGTTGCGTAAACGGGAAGTGTGATTGTTGCAGGATTTGTTTCATTGTTGACCATTGCGCAGACAAGGAATTTGCTGTCATTCGGCCTTTGAACGGGGAAGGTAAGCTCTGCCTTAAGCTCAACGGAAGAAGCAAGCGGAAGCTTTTTGTCTTCGATTTTTGCATCGAAATAAACATTTTCAAGCTGAGCAAGAATCGTTGCAGGTCCCGTTACCTCAACGGTGTTAAGGCTAGGTACTGCCTGGCCGAGAATAAAGCCTTCCTTGACTATGCCCTCAAGGTCATTTTCAATCCTTGCAACAACATTGAAGGTGGATGTAACCTGACGGTCGTAATAAACCGTAAGAGTTGAGGGTATAACCTTTGTGATTTCGAAATCACTTGCCGCCGCTGCATCGGCTATCCTTGCTGAAAGTGTAACCACCTTGTAGCCCGCCGAATCAATAAAGCTGCTCGCAGCCTCGACTATAATGTCATCCTTTGTAAGAGCGTGGGTGTTGATGTTATAAGCCTTACCCGTAACCTCAACATCAACGAGAAGATCCTCCTCATTGATAAAGGCGGTAAAATCAAGCTCTTCAGCCGTTTCGCCAAGGCTTACTCTTATGTCACTTACTGTTCTTACCGTGTCATCACTGTAATTGATTTTTACCGTTGCCCAGAGCAGGACGGAAACGAGCAGACACAGAACCATAAGTATTTTATCGTTATGAATCAGTCTTTCTGTAAGACTCTTATTGTTTCTGTTTCCCTTCATCATTTTTTCCTCCTTGAAAGTCTGCTGAGCACCGTAGGCTTTTCACCGCTGTCGGCAACGATGTAATCCGTAAGATACTGTGTAAGCTCGCCGAGCTTGAGGTTTCTTTCAAGAGTGCCGTTCTGGGCAATTGAAATTGTACCCGTTTCCTCGGAAACAACCACAACAAGTGCATCGCTGCTTTCACTCATACCGAGAGCAGCTCTGTGTCTTGTACCGAGCTCAAAGCTGACCTCATTTTGTGTAAGAGGAAGAATGCAGCCTGCGGAATGAATCTTGTTGTCTCTGATGATTACGGCACCGTCGTGAAGCGGAGCCTTGGGGAAAAAAATATTTTCAAGAATGGGAGTTGTGACAAGACTGTCTATCTTAGTGCCCGATGAAAGAACTTCACCGAGAGGTGTTTTGCCTTCGACAACTATGAGTGCACCGACCTTCTTTTCGCTCATATTCAGCGCTGCCTTTGCGATGTTTGAGGCACTTGCCTTAAGCTCCTCCTTCTCATAATCGGAACGCTTTGAAATAAAGAAGTTGATCTTTTTAAAGTCACCTCTGCCGAAAGCCTCAATTGCGTGACGGATTTCGGGCTGGAAAAGAAGAATCATAACAAAAACAATATCTCCGAGAAGACTGTTGAAAAGAAGAGTGGTAGCTGCCATATTCAAGGAAGATACAATAAGGTACACGATGCCGACAAGAACAACACCCTTGATAAGGTTGAAGGCTCTCGTCTCTCTTAAAAGCTTCAGGCAGTAATAAAGCAGAAAAGCCACAAAAAGAACATCTGCGACATCGTACCACTGCACCGATAAAATAAGCTTTATAATAACATCAAAAAATTCCTTGATTGCTTCCATCATATATTCTTTTCCCTTTCTCCCTTTTATTTCACACCGTTACTGATATATTCTATCATAAATTTTGAGCGTTTGCAATTTTATTTAAGCAAAATGCCAAATTTTTTACATCTTTTTTTGTGTTGAAGGGACCCGTGCTTACCCGTACACAGCCTTTTTCTTTTGTGCCGTAGGTTTTGTGAGCAAGATAAGAGCAATGATAACCTGCACGAAGACAAAAGCCGGGCTGGGAAAGCTTTGCCGCAACAAGCTCACTGTGAAGCTCTCCGAGGTTAAAGGAAAGCACATTACTTCTTTTTCCGCCCTGCATTTCAGAATATAATCTTACTCCCGGAATTACAGACAAATCCTCCTTGAGTATATTTATAAGCTCACTTTCCTTTCGGAAGATTTCCCTTTCTCCTCCGAAGGCTTTTATGAAATCAACGCCCTTTTCAAGTCCCGCAATGCCCGGGAGATTCAGCGTTCCGCTTTCAAGTCTGTCGGGATAAACTGTCGGCTGATCAGGATTCAGGGAAAAGCTTCCCGTGCCTCCGCTTGTAAGCTCAGTAATTTCGGTTCCCTTTCTGAAAAGCAGAACGCCCGTACCCATCGGTCCCATCAGCCCCTTATGACCGGGAGCGCAGATAACATCAATCCCCTCTTTTTCCATGTTTATAGCGTGACTTCCTGCACTCTGCGCCGCGTCAAGGATAAAAGTAATACCCTTAACTTTGCATAAAGCCGCAATTTTTCCGACGGGAAGCACCGTTCCGAAAACATTTGACACGTGAGTCATAATGATTGCCTTTGTGTTTTCTTTTATGTGAAAGGCAAAATTTCTGAGGGTTTCATTATCATCAAGGGGATTCACCCTTGCCACGGAATAAGTGATTATTCCCCTTTCATAAAGACTGTGAACAGGTCTTAAAACAGAGTTATGCTCAAGGGAAGAGATTATTACGTGATCACTTTTTTTAAAAAAACCGTTTATCGCCGTGTTAAGCGCGGTAGTGCAGTTGCTTGTAAAAATCACATTCTCACTTTCGCAGGAAAACCTCTGTGCCAGCTTTTCTCTGCAGCGGTAAACCGTTTCGCCTGCTTTGACAGAAAGCCGGTGTCCGCTTCTTCCCGGATTAGCACCGTAAAGGCATTGAGCATTGTACATTGCAGTAAGCACGCTTTTCGGCTTTGGAAAGGTTGTTGCCGCATTGTCAAGGTAAATCATAAAAGCTCACGGAAGCTTTCCACGCCAAGATTTCTGACACCGTTTTTTGTAAGTATGTCAAAGGCGTTATATACATCCCCTTTTACAAAAAGGGCAAAATTGCACCCCTGCTTTCTGTCGGGATTGGGATTCCGTCTCAAATAAGAGCTTATCCCGTGAGAAGACAGAAGCTGTCTGGCTTTTTCTCCGACAGTCTGGCTTTCAAATTTTATATATGTGTAAGTCATAGCTATCCTCCTGAAACAAATAGTAACACAACATCAGTATATGCCGACACCGCAGATGTGTTGACTTTTAATTTTCTAAGGGGTATACTAATTGACAGTACTATTAACAAAGGAGCAAGCTATGGAAAATCTCAGATTCAGAGACGGGAAATTCAGAATAATGCAGATTGCCGATGTTCAGGAGGATTATCCCGTAAACCCCGATACAATTAAGCTTATCACTGCCGCTGTCGAAAAGGAAAAGCCTGACCTTGTTGTTTTCACGGGTGATCAGATCCAGGGCTACAGTGCCTGCTACAAGGACGACACCTACAACAAGGTAAAACAGGTTATCACCGCATTCATATCACCCATTGCCGAAAGAAAAATCCCCTTCACCTTCACCTTCGGCAACCACGATGATGACTGTGTCACAAGCAAGCTTGCTCAGTATGAGCTTTATCGTTCTTTTGAAAATTGTATCACGGGTGAAAGCAGAGCCACAGACGACCTCGGCACTCATTACATAAACATCAGAGACTCAAAGGGTGAAAAGGACATCTTTGCACTTTATATGATTGACTCAAATAAAAAAGAGTCCGACGGTGCCTACTCCCCCGTTAAAAGAGAGCAGATTGAGTGGCTAGAAAAAAAGAGAAATGAAAACGGCTACCTTCCGGGCCTTGTCTTTCAGCACATTCCCGTGCCCGAATTCTACAAGGTGCTCAAAAAGGTCCCTTTTTACACAAAGGGAGCACTCGAGGCTTATAAGAGCATGAAAAACACATTCTGGGTTCTTCCCGGAAAGGAAGGCTTCTTCGGTGAAACTCCCGCTGTCCCCGTAATCAACAACGGTGAATTCGACTCTCTTAAGTCCCACGGTGACATTCTCGGACTTTTCGTCGGTCACGACCATAACAATTCCTTTGTTCGAAGCCTCGAGGGCGTCGACCTCGGTTACACGCAAGGCTCAGGCTACAACACTTACGGTCCCGGCGAAAAAAGAGGTGTAAGAATCTTTGAGCTTTACGAAAACGACCTGAGAAGCTACAAAACCTACACAGTTACTGCAGGCGAATTAGGCGTTTACAAGCCCTCAAAGCCGTTGCAGGAATTCATTTACCGCAACGCTCCCACAAGCGTTGACGAGGTGCTGACAAATTTCAAGCGTTGCTTAGCTATTTCCCTTGCAGCAACGGCTGTGGTACAGATTGTAAAGAGGATTGCCAGGTAGTCAGTGCCTATTTGCAGCTTTTCAAGAAAAACAATATAAAAAGCAGGTATCCGCACAAATTGGAGCAGTCCAATCAAGCGAAACACCTGCTTTTGTTTTTAATTAACTTATACTGTTATATATCAGTCCGGATATACAATGCTTGCGTGCGTCCAGCTGTCATCAAGGTCAACGAGAACATCGAGAATGTACTCTCCTTCAATGGGCTTTGTGCATTTCACACCGCGATATTTATAGGTGTAGGTTTTATCTGTCATGCCGTAGCCGATAAAGGCATTGATTGTAAGGTTGTTGTCACCGGAGCAGTAAAGCTGTACATTATTTTCTTCTTTTGTGCTCGTTCCGCCAAGAAATGATATACGGTCTTTAAAAAACTTATCTCTTTTAAAAATTGAAAGCACAATTCCGTTATTATACTTCAGCAGATAAAAATAGTAATCACCCTTTTTATCCCTTTTTACTATCTCAGGTTCACCGACATAATCCGTGTAAAAAGAATTCTCTGAAACCGTTTCAATCATTTCAGCATCTTCAATGGGTATTGATTTGAAATAGTGATAACCGAAATAAGAAGCAATACAAAACAAAAAGGTAAGAAGCATTAAAACAACGCTTACAAGCACGGCAACAAGAGTTTTCCTCTTTCCCTTTTTCATCGTTCTGACAACCGCTTCATCGGAAGCATATGTCAGATTCTCCTTTTCAATTTTTTCGCCTTTGAGTATTTCAACAACAGAAACACCGAGGGCTTCGGACAAAGGCATAAGCAATGATATATCGGGAGCACTTCTGCCCGTTTCCCATTTTGAAACAGCCTTGTCGGTAACATTCAGTTTTTCGGCAAGCTGTTTCTGATTGAGCGAAAGCTCCTTTCTTCTTTGGCTGATAAATTCGCCCGTAAGCTTGTTGTCCACAGCATCATCACCTTTCTTTTTCTAGGTTGGCGAGTTCGGATTTATACTCGTCAGCCTAAGGTGACAGCATTCGAAGCAAATAAGGTTTAATGGGGTATATTTTCACCATAACTTCGTTAAAAAGCCTTGGAAGGCGCGAGCCTTCCTGCGTTTTTTGCCTTGTTACGATAAAAATCTCCTCCCATTAAACTTCGCAGAATCTTAAATGTTCCAAGTTGTAGTGCATTTGGGATTTTCTTTGACAAAGCAATACTCGCGTATTGCGAGGAGAAAAAATTCCAAAGGTGCTGCAAATCGGACATTTAAGACTTATTGGGTTCGGTTACTGTCACCTTATGGTATCACAAAAAGCAGAAAATGTCACCCTACCGTTGGTAGACTCTTCTGTCTTCTGAATTGTCCGCGCGGTACAAAACGAAAAAAGGCTCAGCAGAAAATATTATAACCACCGGTTCAGTCTGAACAAACGGTGGTTATGATTTAATTATGATTTGTATTATTCCTCTTCAACCTTGAAGCCTTTTTTGACAAGGAAATAAAGAGGTACAAATGTAAGCATGGATACAATTGCCGCATAAAGGAACATACTCTTTGCAGGCACAATTGTTTCAACATTGTACTCGTTGATGTAGGTAATTGCAGAACTTCTGCAAGCAATATCACCGATAGCGGGGCCTAACACCATGGGAATGAGCACGAAGAAAATCATTCTGATACCCTGGAAAAGACCTGCCTTACCTACAGGGATAAAGTCCTTTACCGAAGCGTTGAAAAGAATACCCAACACAACATAAGCTGCGGCTGTAGGTGCAACACCCGCGAGCACACCCTTGATGTTTGTTGTTGTTGAAAGGATAACAAGACCGATGGTCATAAGTGCAACACCGATAGTAAGCCCCTTGCCCTTACTCTTGTTTGCGATTTTAAGAAGCAGTACGATACCTGCAACAAGAGCCGCTACAGCAATTACCGCTACGATAATTGTGCCTGTTGAAAGAAGCTCTGCGCCGTTCTGAGTGTTATCGGGGATAACGACATACTGAAGATATACAAGAAGATACGGGAAAAATACCTGGAAGGCAACGCTGAAGCAGCCGAGAGCCGCAAGCGCAAGATAAAGTCTTGCATTTTCCTTGATAACCGAAGGTCTGAAGCCGTAGAAAAGGTCAGCCCAGTAGCTCGATGAAACCTCATTTTCTGCTGAAATCTGTTTGGGATTATCAATAATAAAGAAGCCTAAAACACCGCAGAGTGAAACAATAAGACCTAACACAAGGAAGAAGTTCTGATATGAAACTGTTCCCGACTGTGCGAGAGAACCGACACCCATAACTGCCGCCATTGATAAAAAGCCTACAAATGTAAGAACCGTTTCAACTGTGGGGCGGATTTTCGGTGTTGTTACATCGGTTACCCATGCATTGAAGGCGGCATCGTTACTTGCCGAGCCCATAAAGGTCATTACTATATCCATAAGAATGACAACCCATACTGTTGCACCGAGAATTTTTGCTTCGTCGGAAATGTTAAGCAGCGCTGAAATGTTGTCTCTCGTAATAAATCCGAAAATCGCTGTTACAAGACCCCATAACAAATAACCGACAGAGATAAAAAGCTTACGGTTTTTCATCTTGTCACTGAGTGTACCCATTATGAAGGTTGAAACCACGGCTGCGATTGCGGAAAGAGCTACCATTCGGCTGATTGCCGTTGTGGGAGCCATTGTACCTGCCATAGCAGCTTCAGATGCACCTGCATATACAGAGTTGTAAAGGAAGGTGTTGAAGTACATATTTTCAATGTTCCATGCTACACCGCCCATAAAACTGAACAGACAGATACCAAACCACATTTTTTTTGAAAGCTTGTTTTCCATAATTTTGAATTTCTCCTTTGATTTTATGAAAATTTAATTGCTCCACTTATTATAGCAGAGCAATCTGAATTTTCCAACACTATTTTATATATTTTTCAATTTTTTTATTTTTTATCATCTTATAAGTCAGTATACCGAGAGTGAAGCACACTCCGAACTCACCCAGCGCAACACAGCCCCCCTGAACAAGAAAGCTTGCGAAATTAAAAGGTCCTTCAATAAAGAAAATTTCAATTTCAAGTCCGATGATAATTCCGTTGAAAATTGCCGGCATCAGAAGTGCAGGCACGGGAATACCCTTAAAGGTTACAAATCTCAGTCTGTACATACATAGAAGAGCAAGAAAGCTTGCAAAAGCTCCCAGAACCACATCAAGAGGAAGAGCTCCCATAAAAACGAGATTTGAAACGGCACAGCCGACGGTAAGTCCGGGGATCGCCGACGGAGTGAAGAGTGCGAGAACTGTCAGAGCCTCTGACACTCTGAACTGAATTGCTGCCGAAGCACTTCCCGGAAGAAGCATTTCCTGGGCATAGGTAAGTGCAACATAGAGTGCGGCAATAATCGCACCGGTTGCGAGGTTGCGATTTCCTTTGTTGATATTCATTTTTTAGTCTCCTTAGTTTTGTTTTAGGTCAGGATGGTTTCGAACTGACCGAGAGCAATTTTTCTAAAGAAAAATTGCAGTGATATATCTGCTTCGCAGATGTGATATTCGCCTTACGGCGAGTGATATTTTGCTTCGCAAAGTGATATATTTGCCTTTACAGGCAAATGTTAAGGGTCTGCGACGCATTGTAATTGCAAAATGCTAAGTGTATTTTAGCACAGGATAAAAGAAATTGCAAGAAGGAAAACCTGACAGAAAAAGTAAGGGACACCACACGGGATGTCCCCTACGCAATTTATTTGTCGGAATCCCGCTTTCGTGTTCCCGAGGCACTACCGCAATTGTAAACTGAATTACGCTCCGTGCCCGTTAGCAAGTATCACATCAACAACACTCTGTGCAAGCTTCTGACAGGTCTCCTTGTCTACAGCCTCAACCATTACACGGATGACAGGCTCAGTACCTGATTCACGCATAAGAATGCGTCCGCTGTCACCGAGAGACTCAGCAACCTTGTTTGTAGCGGCAATCACATCAGCATCATTCCTTGCCGTAGCCTTATCCTTGACTCTTACATTGATGAGCACCTGCGGATAAACCTTGAAGGGTGCGGCAAGCTCACTGAGAGTGGCCTTTTTAGCCATAATGACTTCCATAATCTTAAGGCTTGTGAGAATGCCGTCTCCCGTTGATGCATACTTTGAAAAAATGATGTGTCCCGACTGCTCACCGCCGAGACGGCAACCGTTTTTCATCATATATTCATAAACATATTTATCGCCCACATCTGTTTTTGCGTAGCCGATACCAAGCTCGTCAAAGGCCTTGTAAAGTCCGAAGTTTGACATAACCGTTGTTACGACCGTGTTGGAGCCGAGCTCGCCTCTTTCTTTCATATAGCTTCCGTAAATGTAAAGAATCGCATCGCCGTCAACAACATTACCCTTTTCGTCAACACAAAGGCAACGGTCAGCATCACCGTCAAAGGCAAAGCCGACATCAAGTCCCTTTTCCTTCACAAGAGCCTGCAAGCCTTCAATGTGGGTTGAACCTGCATCACGGTTGATGTTTGTGCCGTCGGGTGAAGCATTGATTACATAGGTTTCAGCACCGAGAGCATCAAAAACTGCCTTTGCCACATTCCAGGAGCTTCCGTTTGCACAGTCAAGTCCCACCTTCTTACCTCTGAAGGAATAAAGTCCGAGGCTGATGAGATAACCGATATAACGGTTGCGGCCGGCGATGTAGTCAACAGTTCTGCCTATATCTTCTCTGTGAGCAAATGGCAGCTCACCCCTGACACCGAAGAGATCGTTTTCTCCGTCAAGGTAAGCCTCAATGAGGGCAATTGTTTCCTCATCCATTTTTTCGCCGTCGCCGTTGATAAGCTTGATACCGTTGTCATAGTAAGGATTGTGAGAGGCGGAAATCATAATACCGCAATCAAAGGAGTCAACTCTTGAAATGTAAGCAACGCAGGGAGTTGTTGTAACATGAAGCAGATAAGCATCTGCACCCGAAGCAACAAGACCGCCGACAAGTGTGTATTCAAACATATAGCTTGAACGCCTTGTATCCTTGCCTATTACGATTCTTGCAGGACTGTTGTCCCCTGCATTTCTTTTTTTCTGAGTGTAATACCAACCGAGAAAACGACCCACCTTGTATGCGTGGTCTGCAGTAAGGTTAAGGTTTGCCTCACCGCGGAAGCCGTCTGTACCGAAATATTTACCCATTGCGATTCTCCTTTATAACAATATTGGACTGATTCTTGAAAATACTGTTTTCGGGAACTGTACCTCTTACTGATGAAAGAGGATATACATTTGAATTTTTACCGATTACGGTGCCGGGATTAAGCACGCTGTTACATCCGACCTCAACATTGTCACCGACCATTGCACCGAACTTTTTAAGTCCCGTTTCAACTGCTCCGTCCGTTGTTCTGACGCTTACGAGACTGCGGTCGCTTTTGACATTGGAAGTAACCGCACCTGCACCGAGGTGGGATTTATAGCCGAGAATTGAATCTCCGACATAATTGAAGTGAGGAACCTGAACATTATCAAAGATGATGGCATTTTTCACTTCCGTTGAATTGCCGATAACGCAATTTTCACCGATAAGTGCGCTTGAACGGATGAAGGCACACTGTCTGACCTCTGTACCCTTGCCGATTATACAAGGAGCACCTATGTAAGCTGTGGGAAAAATTCTGACGCTCTTGTGCACCCAGACCTTCTCACTGATTTCCTCAAATTCATCCTTCGGAAGCTTTTCACCGAGAGCGAGAATCAGTTCCTTGATTCCCGAAAGTGCCTCCCAAGGGTATTCAAAGCCTGCAAGATAATCCCCTGCCATTGTCTTTGTAAGATCATAAAGCTCTTTTGTTTTATACATAAACATAACCTCTTTTTTAAAAATTAAAGGCGACCTCTGTCACCTTTAATTCTACTTCAACAATGTGAAAATTATACTAACAAACAATTAATTATTTGCCGATTACATTGAGCGTAAGCTCCGCGGCAAGAACGGGATTGTACTCCATCATCATATGTCCGCCCTCAAGTCCGCTTTCAACAACCGTGCCCTTGGGAGCGTTGTCAATAATTGCCTGAAGGTTGTCCGCATTAGCAACTCTGTCGTCGGCAGCTGTGAGAATAACACAGGGCATTTCAAGCTGACTGAATGCTTCAAGGTCACTTCCTCTTGTGTGTGATGCCATAATTGCAACACCTGCACCGGAATTCGGAAGAGTGAAGGGTCTTGTGATTCTTGAAAGGTCATAAGCTGCTGCAAATTCCTTGTCGCTGAAGCTCATTTCAACAAGTGAGCGTACAATTGACGGGAACATAAGTGCAATTTTCAGCACAAGAGTGTAAAGAATTTGCATTATGCCCATACGTGAAAGCATTGCCATTGCGCCCGAAGCCTCCGCTGAGGTCTGGGGTGCAAAGAAGATTCCACCCGTAAAAGTGTCGGGATGGTCAGTAGCAAGGTTGATTGCGATACCGCCGCCCATTGAGTGACCGCCCACAATCCACGTTCCGCCGAGAGCTTCCACAAGCTCATAAAGAAGCACCTCTCTGTCAACGAGCTTCATACCGGTTGTCTCTCTTGTTGAAAAGCCGAAATTAGGAGCATCGGCAAGGACAACACGGTAGCCTGCCTTTGCATACTCTGCGGCAACACCCTCAAGGCTCACCGTTGAAAGACAGAAGCCGTGAAGCAGGAAAATCTGGTCCTTCACCTCACCCTCAGGCTCAAAGGTTCTGTAGTGAATTCTGTATTCTCCCGATGTGAAAAATGCGCTGTTGTCAAAAGGAAGCTCTTCGCCTTCAGCAAATTCGGCAAAAGCAACCGTCACCAGTGAGAACATCAGAAGAACTGATAATAAAACCGCTGTAAACTTTTTCATAATATTTCCTCCTTTTATTAATAGCGTTTTATAACTTCCTCATAACCGATATCGGTATCACTGCTTATGAAAAGCTCGGGTTCATTATCACACCCGCTTCTTCTTTTACCGAAAGCATTTTTTGACAAGGACTCAAGCTTTCTCGGCAGAATAACCTTATCAAACTCATAATAATACGAAACGCTTATGCCTTCGTTCGCAATTCGGTCAGCCTCGCTTTCAGAATAAAAATCTCTCCAACCTGCAAAAAGCGAGTTGATTTTGTAGCCTGTAGGCGCATCGGTAATGCTGCCCACCCATTCACCGTCAATCTTATCGGGAAAACGGACTTCACTGAACTTCCGCAGTTTGTTATCACCCCCGGGTGCACATAAGCTGATTTTCCACATCTCACCCTGAGACCGACTGATAGTAAGATAGCGCCACGGAGATTCCTCCACACCGTCAAGAATAATCTTATCTTCGAGAATATCCGTTTTGATATTTTTAACTTTCATTTTTAACATAGCAACTCCTCATTTATCCTTTTTCGCATTTTGCTGACCATCCTACCCGAAAATGTACATTTATAATACGGTTCTTTTTAATATTCACAAAAAACTCCGTATCCTCATAATTTTTACCAAAGCTGTCCGAGCAAATGTCGGTTACCGATTCGGGAATAATAACCTTCTTTATATTGTAAATACACTTTGTTGTATGCGAAATCTGAAAATCTCTCCAGCCGGCAAATTCCCCCGGATTGCTGTAATATGTTCCGGTGGACTCATATTCAGGCCGCATGATTTTCACAACAGGTAATCCGTTAATTTTTTCCGGAATACGGAGTGTATCGCAAGAAAGAGTATATACTGTAGTTTCTGACCATCCACCGGTATCCTTACGGGTTCTGTATTTAACCTTCTGAATGTCAAGCTCGACGGAAACGCCCTCATCGCAAGACTTTACAATCAGCAATTTTTCATAGGGTATCTGCCTGCCGTTGACTTCAACAAAATCTTCAAGAGATTCAAGCTCAACCTCTGAAAAATGAACAGTGATCTTGCTGACATATTTTTCATAGCCGGGCTGAAGCCTTTTTATCCACTCAAGAGGCACTGCACGATCACTGTCATAATTACGGGGAGTACATATATAGCGCTTATCCTCATCACGCTGTGTACCGTAACAAATACCTGCAAGGCCGCCTGCAACTGCCGCAACAGTATCCGTATCTCTGCCGAGATTGATTGCCTTAAGCACACAGTCACGGTAATTGTCCGTTGTAAGAAGGCACCACAATGCCGCCTCGAGGGTTTCGATAACATGTCCTGAGCTTCTGATTTCGTCTCGGAAACAGGCACCTATCACAGGCATCCTTGAAAATTCTTCAAGCTCCGGCCACCTTACACCTGATACGGCTTCCTGAAGGCTTTTTCCCTCAATCAGCCTTTCCGCAATTTCAACATAGCAGACACAAGCCATAAGTCCGAGTTTGTTTGCGTGAGTGAGAGCTGCAACCCTTACTACATCCTCCACGGTGTGAGGATAAAAGGCAAGTGGTAAAATTCGCATCAGTGAGCCGTTACCCAAAGCCGTTTCCTCATCAACGCCGCATCCATCGGCAGGTGTGCCGCTTCTGAATTTTTCAAAGGCTCTTACGGTTATTTTTCCCTCGCCGAAGCGGGTCTGCCCCTCGGGGACGTACTTATTATCGTAAAACCAGCTGCAGAAGCTCCTCATCAGGTCGTCGCTGTCAAACCTGCCGCAACGTCTGTAGCTGTCGATTGTCGCAAAGGTAAGTGCACTGTCGTCGGACCAGGAGCCGACAGGGATAGCTTCCTTATGATAGCCTGCCATACCCGGTTCAAAGCCGACCATATCAGTTACCTCGTATTGGTCACGCCAGCCGCACTCAAAGGGTACGCCTGCCGCATCCGCCACGGCAAGACCTATCATAGCATCGTAAAACAAATCAAGGCCGTTGGCATTTCCTGGCTTCGGTTTATAAGGCTCACGTCCACTCCTTTCGGAAATAAACGCCTTATAAGCTTCACAGATCTTCGCATAATCACTCATAGCTTATACTCCTTTTAAAACAAAAAGGGATTGCCTATGGTACGGCAACCCCCTGTTATCAGTTTTTGCTTCTTCTGTTGTTACCTCTGAATTCGGTTGAGCGCTTGAGATCAGACATTTTTTCGTCACTTACTTGCTTGAACTGAGCCATCATATCCTCAAAGCTCATTCCTTCCTTGCTTTTTGAAGGCTGACCCTGCCAGACGTTTGCATTTCTCGGTCTGTCATTGCGCTGAGGCTTTCTTTCTCTGTTTTCCTTACGGGGAGCTGCTTGCTCGGGAGCTTCAGCTTTTCTGATTGAAAGGCTGATTTTTCCATCCTCTGAGATGCCGACAACCTTAACCTTTACAGTTTGTCCGACCTTGAGGAAATCCTTGATGTCCTTGACAAAGGATGTGGAGACCTCTGAGATATGTACCATTCCGCTTTTTCCGTCAGGAAGGCTGACGAAAGCACCGAAAGCCATCAGACCTGTAACTTTACCTTCTAAAATTGCTCCTGTTTCAAGCATAAAAAATTGCCGTCCTCCTAATTAATTAAACACACTGCTTTCCTTATCAGGAAACCTCTTTATAAAAAACGTATTCACCGGGCTTCGCGTATCCGTGAACCTCACGGGCGATTTTTTCATAATATGCGCTCTTATCCGTAGAAGTGAGCACTGCAGTGAACTCGTCATTTTCATTGCTGAGCTTTTCGATCTTTGACTCAACCTCGGCAATCTGCTTTTCATATTCGGCAATTTCTGCCTTTGCATTGATTCTGTAGCCTACACAGAAAACCGACACTATCAGAAAGGCGATAAATACACCGAGATAGGTCTTCTTATATTTAATTCTGAATCTCGATTTTGCGGGCTTGAACTGTTTGATAGCCACAAAAACGCCTCCCAATATCCTTATCTTTCAAACACGTAATTTAATTATACAGATTTATTTTTATTTTTCAAGTGGATTTTATCAAGAAATTTAATTTTTTTACCGCTTTTTTTCTTTTTTCTCTTCCACCGGTCAATTCTTTGACGCATTCTGCCGAAAGCACTCGCAAACAGTAATGGAATTCCGCCTAATGCCCTACCGACTCTCACAAAGGGTGAAAGCACAAAAGAGACAGCTTTACCGCCTGCCTCGCCTGCTTTTTGGCTAAGCCTCAACAGAAGCTTTCCCACACTCAGATAAAAAGCAAAAAAGCCGAGTGCTTCGCCAAGAATAAGATGAAGCCTTACCCTTCCGCTGTTATAAATCACCATAAAAAAGAAGGAAACAAAGGTTGCAAGAATGCAGAACACTGCATCACCTGTGTAGATTGCCCACTTTTTGCTTTTAAAAAAGCTAACGAGTGCCTGCAAAAAAATGTAAAGCAAGCACATAGGCGCACCCACACCCACACTCAGAAAAAACACCCGAAGCTGATTGACAAGAGGCTCACTGTAGCTCATCGGAAAACCTTACCGAAAAATGATGTTGCCTTGGGCATTTCGTCCCGATAAACCAAAGATACGATTTTACCCTCAACAAGAAGCTCCCCCGACTCAAGAGAAAGCTTTGTTATGTGCAGATTCTCACCGCCGATTGCAAGCTCACCGAGATCAGTGTAAGCCGTAATCCCCGTTTCATCGAAGGAATCAACATCAGTTACTCCGCTTAAGTGAAGCTCCTGTCTGTCCTTTAAAAGTGCACTGTGCGGCAGAATGATTTTATCCTTACTTTCCGTCACATCTAATCCCCCTTTATCTTTTTATAATTTTATTCGGAGAAAAGGTGAAATATGAAAAGAACAGACCTCACAAGGAGATCTGTCCTGAAAAATTATAATACTGATCTGCGATAGCAATTTTGCATTCTGCTGTCCTTCGGACTACAGCACCATAGTGCTACTCGACCCTTGGGCCTTGGCCCTTACTACTTACTACTCAGATAATCCTGTACATCAGTCCGGCGTCGTTCTTCGTAGCGTGCTCGGTAACTATAAGCACCTCGGCCTTTAAAAGGTTTTCGCCCATCTGAATTTCGATGATGTCACCAACCTTGACATCGTAGGATGCTCTTGCGATTTTGCCGTTGACGGTAACGTGCTTTGCATCGCAGACCTCGTTTGCAACGGTTCGTCTTTTGATAAGTCTCGAAACCTTAAGATATTTGTCTAATCTCATAATAAACTCTCCTAAGAAAAAAGAGACTGCTCAAAGAACAGTCTCAATTCATTTGCCGTAAATTATTTAACAGCGTTCTTGAGTGCTGCGCCAGCCTTGAATGAAGGAAGCTTTGCAGCTGCGATTTCGATAGCTTCGCCGGTCTTGGGGTTGTGACCTGTTCTTGCTGCTCTTTCCTTAACTTCGAATGTACCGAAGCCGATAAGCTGAACCTTTTCACCTGCTACAAGTGCTTCTTCGATTGAAGCGAGAACTGCTGCAACAGCCTTGTCAGCGTCCTTCTTTGAGATTTCAGCCTTAGCTGCTACTGCATTGATAAGTTCTGTTTTATTCATTTTTTGTGTCCTCCAAAAAATATTATATTTTCCACGAGCAAAAAGCTCAATTGGATGCTAAATTGATTTTTGCCACCTTCCAGAGCTCATCAAGCTCCTCGATGGACTTTTCCTTCATATTGATGCCCTGTTCTTTTGCAAGACGCTCAACCTCAAGGAAACGGGTGATGAATTTTTCGTTTGATGCCGTGAGTGCAAGCTCGGGATCAACCTTGAGGAATCTTGAAACATTAACGCAGGAGAAAAGCACATCGCCCATCTCGTTTTCAATTTCCTTCTTTTCGCCAGACCTCATTGCTTCCTTAAGCTCCCTGATTTCACTTTCAAGAGCCTCAAAGGCACCGTCAATTTCGTCCCAGTCAAAGCCTGCTTTTTTTGCCTTTGACTGTACCTTTTCCGCCCTCATAAGAGCCGGCAGCTCTTTAGGGATTTTTTCCATTGCAGAGCCCTGGGTTTTCTGTCCCTTGCTCTTACGCTTTATGTCGTCCCAGTTTTTGAGTACATCGTCGGTGGACTCAACATTGACAGAGCCGAAAACATGGGGATGACGTTCAACGAGCTTTTTGCAGATGCCGTCGCACACATCGGAAAAGTCGAAGCTGCCCTCTTCCTCCTCCATACGTGCATGAAACACAACCTGCAGAAGAACATCGCCGAGCTCTTCCTGTAAAAGAGTCTTGTCCTTTTTGTTGATTGCCTCGATTACCTCGTAGGTTTCTTCTATAAAGCTGTTACGGATGCTTTCGTGAGTCTGCTCGGCATCCCAGGGACAACCGCCCGGTGCACGGAGAAGCTCCATAATCTTAAGAAGATCATTAATGTCGTATCTGTCTTTAAAGTTAAAATTTACCATATCCAAAACCTCAATGGGTCTATTTTACCCTAATAATCCTAATTTTGCAAGAACTTTTGCAATTTTTTCTCCCTTTGGCAACATTTCCAGGTCATCTTTTACAATTCCTTTAACAAAAAGCAACACAATCGCATAAACTGTTGCGCCAAATCCTATAGAAATTATGCACGAAAGGTCCGCATCAAGTCCGATTTTCCCCTCGAGAAGCCTGAAGCTGCCCCAAGCAACGCCTCCGCAGGCCGCAGCAGCAACAAAAGGCTTAAGGAAAACCGAAACATAATCGAGCCTTACGCCCGTCGTTTTCACAAGCTGTTGAAGATTGACGGCAACCATTATCACATAGCATATAACCGAGCCGCCTGCCGCACCCTGAATGTTGATTTCAGGGTTGCCGATTGTGATGTAGTTATAAATGATTTTAGCCGTTGCACCTGCAAAGATGCTGATAATCGGTGCCTTTGTGTTTCCGACGGCCTGAAGCAGATTTGTCATCGGAGATGCCACGGCAAAAAGGAACATAGAAAAGCCGTAGGTGCGAAGCATTGTTGATGCAATCGGGACGATTTCCGCCCGTGATGAATAAAGCAGACCGAGAATCGGCTCACTTAATGCCGCAAGTCCGAAGCCTGCGGGAAGTCCGAGCATCATCGTCACACGCAAGGCAGATTCCACCGAAACCTTGATTGATTTCGTGTCATTTCTTGCCCAGGCTTTTGAAATGACGGGAATCGCACTTACGCCGAGAGTAAGTGTTATTGTCGGTATAAGATTCTTTATATTGATTACCGAACCGTGAATGCCGTAAAGATAAGTAGAAATACCGCTTTCAAGTGTGCCCGAAGCAGAAAGAGCTTCGGCATACATTGTCCTTATAATCCCACCGCCCGTTTCAAGGGCATCGTTGAGCCTTGAACGGATTGTGAAATCGTCAATCATATTTGTAAGATTAAGTATCAGCGAGGATGCGGCAACGGGGATTGCAATTTTCAGAATCTCCTTTGTAAGTGCCTTTGAGCTTTTCGCCTCGGGAGAGTTGATCAGCTCCTCACGGGAATAGCCTGCGCCCTTGAGCTTGTAGAGAATAAAGAGATAAAGCCAGGAAACAACAGAGCCTGCCGTGACACCGAAAATCGCAACTGCGGCGGCATAGGGATAAATAACGCTCAGTGCCGTTGCTTCGTCGGTAACCTGTCTTCCGAAAAGCTCGAGTGCTCCGTCAACGGCATTTTCACGGTAAAAGGAAACAGCCCTGCTCATAAAAATATAAGCACCGGCAAGACCGATAACGAGCTTGAAAACCGCTTCAATTACCTGCGAAACACCCGTAGGTGTCATATTATTAAGTCCCTCGTAATAGCCCCTGTAAGCAGACATAAGGCAACAGAAGAGAACGCAGGGTGCAATCGTGATTACGCTGATGTAATTGTCGGGGGCACCGACCATTTTTGAGTAAGGCACGGCAACGAGCATAAGCACTGCCGTACAGAAAAGACCTATAGAAAGGAAAAGCTTTTTTGAAATGCCGAATATACGCTGAGCATCCTTGATTCTTCCCGTTTCAACATTTCTCGAAACAAGAGCCGCAACGGCAACGGGCAAGCCTGCCATTGAAATTGCGTAAAGGGGTGTATATACTGCATAGGCGCCCGTAAAATAGCCGTAGCCCTCGGCACCGATAAGGTTTGTAAGAGGGATTTTGTAAACGGCTCCGATAAGCTTTACAATAACAGTTGCAATTGCAAGCACGCCTGCGCCTGTAAGCAGAGACTGCTTTTTTCTTTCAGACAAGGAATTCAACTCCTTTTTTTAAATGCAGAATTAATGACAAAGTTAACATTTCAGTGTCATCCTGAGGGCACCGAAGGATCTTTTTGCCCTGCAGGATTCTTCACTTTGTTCAGAATTACATTTCACTTAATACCAATCCGCAGCCAAATCTTTCCATTCGGAGTTTACGCTTTCTACTAATTCGTTCTTTTTTGCTCTTGTCCATCCCTTATATTTCTTTTCATGTTCAATAGCGATGTTTATATCATTGGTGACATCATAATATACAAGTTTAGTTACATTGTATTTC
Organism: Acutalibacteraceae bacterium; assembly: GCA_045601905.1. GTDB lineage: Bacteria > Bacillota > Clostridia > Oscillospirales > Acutalibacteraceae > UBA6857. Next base: position 47,621 of record JAZSAM010000009.1, read on the forward strand.
TTTGTAAAACCTTCAATCTGCTTGCTTTTATGCTCTTGTATTCGTCTTTCAAGATTGTTCGTTACACCGATATACATTACTTTGTTGTTCCAATTAGTGAGAAAGTACACATAATAATTCTTGTTAAACAACATCTCACACCTCTTTTTCAAGATTCTTCACTTCGTTCAGAATGACAAAGAAAGGTTGTGGTTAAACTTACAAGCTGTTCACTCTACAAACTCTCTTAAAAGTGAATTTTCAGGTAACAGTAACTCTTCCGTTGAGACACATAAACCGAGCTTGCTCTTGAGTTCCTTTGCCTGCTGAGCATAAATACTGTTCTCAGGCACTCGGTCAAGAAGCCTTCTTGCCGTATCTCTGAAAAGTGTGACCTCGTAAGGGTGGATTGAATCAATTTTCACATCTGCCTCACCGCTATACGGGAAAAGGTATCTGTCCTCACCCATTCTGACACCCTTCCAAAGATAAAAGGTGTACTCAACCTCACTGTTTCTGTGATGGTAGTCTCTTATCATTCTTCTTATGAAGCGAAGGTCCCTTTTTGTAAAAATGACCTTTTCCCCGTCGGTTATTCTTGAGGAAACGCTGACATAAAGCTTTTTCATTTTTTCGTCGGAAAGAGGTCTTGTGATGACGGGATTAAGAGCATGAAGCCCCTCAACGATCACAATTTCATCAGCCTTTATGCTTACGCTTTCAAAGCCGCTTCTTTCCTTTTTCTTGAAGCAGAATTTCGGAAGCCTGCTTTCGCCCTTGTCCATCAGCTCATGAAGGCAGCAAATAATCATCGGCACATCAAGAGCGTCAACTCTTTCAAAATCCACCGTTCCGTCCTCAAAGGTGTGAGGCTCATCCTGAATGAGATAAAAGTCGTCAAGTGAAATTACGGTGGCGCTTCTCCCCGAAGAAATCAGCTTTTCTTTAAGAAGCTTCGCCGTGGTTGTCTTACCCGAAGAGCTGGGCCCTGCAAGCATTACAAGAACTCTGCCCTCCTGTGTCAAAATGTCATTTATGATGCTGTCGAGCTGCAGACGGTAAGCCTTTTCACATTCCGCAATAAATGCCTCAGGAGCTTTCTGAATTTCAGCATTTATCATCCTTAAATCGTAATTTGCCATTAAAGGTCACCTCAGGTAAAAATTCTCAATCTGCTTTTTGCGCTTTAGTATTTCATCAAAGTCGCTTATATATTCGTATGGATATTTATAGTTAAAAATTCTTTCAATTTCATTTCCCTTGGGATTTTTTAATTTTGTGACCGCACCTGCACCGACAGCAAGGACAGTGTGACACTCCTCCATCATGTAGACATTGTAAAGGCACTCGTAGCCTTCCTTTGCCCAGCCGACGTTTTCAAGGTTGCCCAGACATTTGCTCTGACGGTACATATAGTAAGGCTTGTAGCCCTTTTCTGTAAGCTTTTCCTGCGCAAGAGAAAGCATCTGTGCGGCAAGGACTCCCGAATTGGTTTCTTTGTTCTGTGTAACAATGTTCGAAGAGCGCTTGAGTGCAAGTGTATGTACCGTTATGTTTTCAGGCTCTAGTGAAAGTGTTATATCAAGAGTTCTTTCAAATGACTCAAGCGTATCTGTGGGAAGCCCTGCAATCAAGTCCGTATTTATAAAATCAAAGCCTGCTTCTCTTGCCGACTTCATCGCAGAAACAGTCTGCTCACTTGTATGATTTCTGCCGATTTCCTTAAGCACATCATCGTTGAAGGTCTGGGGGTTGATGCTTATTCTTCTGCAGCCGCAGTTTTTCATTATCCTGAACTTTTCCTCCGTTACACTGTCCGGTCTGCCTGCCTCGATTGTGTATTCCTTTATTTCCGAAGCATCAAAGCTTTCGCCTACTGCGTCGGTAACTCTTTTAAGAAGCTCCTCGGTAAGAGCAGTCGGTGTGCCGCCGCCATAGTAAATGCTCTCGAGTCTTAGTCCGAGCTTTTTTGCAATTCTTCCCGTTTCCGCAATTTCCTTAACGAGATAATCGGTATATTCGGGCATAAGCTTTTTCGCTTTGTCGTTTGAGTGCGAGATAAAAGAGCAATAGCTGCAGCGTGTGGGGCAAAAGGGTACCGAAACATAAAGTGAAAAGGATTTTTCATCGCTTGCTCCTTCGATTATGGGTGCTTCCTTTTTGGAAACCTCGTAAGCAAGCTCGGTTTTAGCCTTGCTTACAAGAAGCTCCTCGGTAAAGTATCTCTTTGCCCCCTCGTCACCCATTGAACTGCAGAGCTTACTCATAAGCTTTGCAGGTCGTACACCCGTAAGTATACCCCAAGGCGGTGTGTAACCCGTTGCCTGACAAAGCACATCAAACATAAGAAGGGCTATTTTTCTCTCAAAAAAGCTCTCCCTTGTATCAAAAGAAGGAATATCCCCTCCGGCATACTCCTTTTGCTTTCCCGTTATTTTCCCTTCAAGGCACAGCTTCACTGTAATTTTTTCCCCGTCAAGCTCTGTAAGAATATAGCTTTCACCGTCGGGAGCTTCTTCACTGACGGTAATTTTATCGGGGAAAAAGAGCCTTAAAAGGTTTTCCGTTTCGTAATTGTAGCTGTGATTTTTATTTATCAGATACATCTCAAAGTCCTTTCAGACAGGGGTTGAATTTCTTTTCGCGTGAAAGGGTTGTTGCACCCTCATGACCGGGATAAACATTGTAATCCCCTTCAATGGCAACAAGCTTTCTGAGTGAAGCTATCATCTGCTTGACATCGGAATGGGGAAAATCTGTTCTGCCGATGCTACCCTTGAAAAGAGTGTCACCCGAAAACATCATATCCTCAATAATGTAGCAAACACAGCCCGGCGTGTGACCGGGAGTATGCATAACCCCGATTGTGTATTTACCGAAAGCGAGTTCATCACCGTCGGAAACGGTTATATCAGCCTTATCTCTGTTCTGGCCCTCCCGGAAATAGTAAGCAAGGGAGGCTTTCTCGTTACCGAGACATTCTGCATCGGCCTCGTGGATAACAATGTCACCGCCGAAATTCTTTTTAAGCTCACTGACGCCGAAAATATGATCAAAATGTCCGTGAGTGAGAAGAATATAACGAAGCTTGCTTATCCCCGTTTCTCTGAGCATAGCCTCAAAACGGCTGTCACAGACACCGGGATCAACAACAAGGGCTTCTCCGCTTTCCTCGTCCTTGAGAATATAACAGTTTGCCGCAAATGTCGGCGGAGTATAAAGTTTCAATTTAAGCATAGTATGCCTCCTGAACTATATACGGAGTGAAGCGACCTTTAATTCTGCATTTTGCACTCTGCAGTCTGCATTCATTTAAGCCATTCGTCCGTATTCATCACAATCGTAACGGGACCGTCATTGAGAAGCTCAACCTTCATGTCAGCTCCGAAAATGCCCTTTTCAACATTTCTTACGCCGTTTTTAAGAAGCTCGTCACAGAACATTTCGTAAAGTCTGTTTGCTCTGTCGGGCGGTGCCGAGGGAATGAAGGAGGGTCTTCTGCCCTTTTTCATATCAGCACAAAGTGTAAACTGTGAAACCACAAGCACCTCTCCGTCAACCTGTGAAAGAGAAAGATTCATTTTATCGTTTTCATCGGTGAAAATGCGGATTTCCGCAACCTTCCTTGCAAGAAGGCGCATTTCTTCTTCCGTATCCTCCTGCATTACACCTAAAAGCACAAGAAAGCCTGTGCCTATCCGGCCGGTGATTTTCCCGTCAACAGTTACCTTTGCATTTGTTACTCTTTGTATTACTGCTTTCATAATGTTATAAACCTGATCTTTCTGTTGTAAGCACACCCTTGATTTTGTGGAGCTTTTCGCACACATTCTTAAGGTGCTCAGCGCCGTTGACGGTAATAGTCATATAAATCGTGCTTCTGCCGTCATTGCCGTCCTTTGTGAAAATCGAATGAATCATAACGCGCATATTTGCAATTACTGCCGAAAGGTCAGCAAGCATACCGACTCGGTCGATGCAGGTAACTGCAAGGGTTACACGGTAGGAATTCTGCACCTTGTTGTCCCAACGGGCGCTGATCCATCTTTCCGGCTCTGCTGCTTTTGAAATATCCTTGGGAACATTGGTACATTTTCTTGTATGAATGGAAACTCCGTGACCTCTTGTGATAAATCCGATGATGTCGTCACCGGGAAGAGGGTCACAGCAGCGCGAGAACTTGACAAGACAGTTGTCAATGCCCTCAATGATGATGCCCTCGGCACTTTTGACAACCTTTTTCTGCGGTGTGATTTTTGCTTCAGGTAATGTCTCCTGAGGCTGACTCTCTTTGACAATTTTCTGGTATTCTTCCTTGATTCGGGGAAGAAGATTTGTCAGTATAACACCGCCGTAACCGATGGCGGCAAAGAAATCGTCAAGGGTATTGCAATGCTGTCTTTCTGCAAATTTCATCAGAAATTCTGCCATCTGCTTATCAGGGAGGCTTATGTTATTGCGCTTGAACTCGCGTTCAACCTCTGCCTTACCCTCGATGATGTTCTCATCTCTTTTTTCCTTTTTGAACCAGGCCTTGATTTTTGTCCTTGCCGATGAGGTCTTGGCAATCTTTATCCAGTCTCGGCTCGGTCCCTTGTCACGGGATGAGGTTGTAAGAATCTCAATGATTTCACCGTTGTTTATCTTGTGATCAAGTGTCGCGATTCGTCCGTCAACCTTGGCACCGATCATCTTGTTACCGACACCGGAGTGAATGGCGTAAGCAAAGTCAATGATGCACGAGCCCATAGGAAGGCTGATAACATCACCCTTGGGAGTAAAGGCGAACACCTCTTCGGGAATAAAGTCGGTTTTGATTGTCTTTACAATGTCTTCAACATCGTCGCTGTCCTGCTGATTTTCAAGAAGCTGTCTTATCCAGGAAAGACGCTCCTCGAACTTTGCCTTTCCGCTCATTCCGAGCTTGTACTTCCAGTGAGCCGCAATACCGTATTCGGCGGTATGGTGCATTTCCCATGTTCTTATCTGCACCTCAAAGGGCACACCTGCTCTGCCGATAACCGTCGTGTGGAGTGACTGATACATATTCGGCTTGGGAGTTGAGATGTAATCCTTGAATCTTCCCGGAATAGGATTGAACATATCGTGGATTACACCAAGGCAGCAGTAGCACTCGTAAACCGAATCGACAATGAGTCTTACTGCGTAAATATCGTATATTTCATCGAAGGTTCTGCCCTTCATATATGTTTTTCTGTAAATACCGTGAACGGATTTGATTCGTCCTTCAATGTGAACGTTAGGCACCTCCTGCTTTACACGTTCGAGAATTTCAGCTTTAATGCTTTCGAGAAAGCTCTGACGGGACTCAACCTGACTTTCAAGGGTTTTTGCAATCTCTCCGTAGGCAACGGGATCAAGATAGCTGATTGCAAGATCCTCAAGCTCCTCTTTAAATGCTCTGATACCGAGGCGGTGAGCAATAGGCGCATAAATTTCAAGGGTTTCCCTTGCTTTATAGCGCCTTTTCTCTTCGGGCATAAACATCAGTGTTCTCATATTGTGAACACGGTCGGCAAGCTTTATGATGATGACACGGATGTCCCTTGACATTGCAAGGAACATTTTTCTGATGTTCTCGCTTTGCTGCTCCTCCTTACTTGCGGAAAGAGGAATCTGACCGAGCTTTGTTACACCGTCAACAAGCTGTTCAATGCTTTCACCGAAAATCTCACGGATTTCCTCTGAGGTAGTTTCCGTATCCTCAACAACATCGTGAAGAAGAGCTGCACAGACTGATTCAGCATCCATACCCATTTCTGCCAGAATCTTTGCAACGGCAATTGGATGGATGATGTAAGGCTCACCCGAGCGACGGCGCTGATTTGCGTGTGCTTCGTCCGCTATGGCATAAGCCTTTTTGATTTTTTCAATGTCATCGGGTGAAAAAGTATTTCTGTAATCCTTGATAAGCTTGTGATAATCTTTTTCGTAGCTTTCCACTGTCAGCCCTCCTTTCCTGCTTTTCTGAGATACTGCATCAGCCTTGAATCCTCAAGGTTGACCTTTATCTGTAAATTCGCAGGGAGTATGCTCTCCCCTTCTTTTCTGAAAATACCAAGCTCGCAAAGCACATCAATTCCGATAAGAACTCTGCAGGCATTGCTTCCGTCACCGCCGAGACGGTAACAGAGAATGTCCGTGTCAAATTTCCAGCCTCCGCTGTCACGGACAAAACGGAAAAGCTCGGCAATCTGCTGTCTGTCGGGAAGGGCAAATTCCGCTTCCTTTTTTGTAAGTCTGTCACGGCGTCTGATTTTTTCGTAAAGTCTGCGGCTTTTAAGGTAAAGCTCGTCATCTGTTCGTGACATTCTTATCTCTCTTATATATATGCTGACCTTGACCTGACCCATATATTCGTTTCTTTCGAGTCTCACGGCAAGGTCTATGGTATCGCCGATAACATAGGGGAAATCCTCTGCAGTTACTCCGAAGAAAAGTCCCGTAAGATTTGTGTTACCCTTGCGCAAGGAAAGTCTGAGATGCTTTCCGCCGCCGATTGGCTGAATTCCCGTAAGGCTCATACCGAAAAGCCCGAACATTGGCTGGGGGTTTCCCGCACCGAAGGGCTCGAGGACGTCAATTACGGTAAGAATGTCCGAATTGATGAATTCGGGACGAAGCTTACAGTCAAGCTCAAGCTTTGCAAAGGGCATTTCAACGGTTTTAGCGTAATCCTCGACCGCTTTTTTGAAGGCAGGAAGATTTTCACTTTTCATTCCGAAGCCTGCAGCAAGAGTATGACCGCCGAAATGTAAAAGCAAATCCTTTGCACTGCTGATGCATTCGTAAAGAGAGAAGCCGTCAATGCTTCTTGCAGAGCCCTTTGCCTCGTTTCCGTCGTCGGTTATCACAAGGCAGGGCTTCCCGTACTTCTGCACGAGCCTTGCCGCAACGATGCCTATGACACCGCCGTGCCAGTTTTTACCCGAGAAAATGAGCACTCTGTTGTTGAGCATATCGGGATTTTCTTCAATCTGCTTTTGTGCCTGAAGGGTTATTTCCCTTTCTGTTTCCTGACGCTTTACATTGGCTGAATCAATTTCTCCTGCAACACTCATTGCCTCCTCATCCTGCTGACTCAAAAGCAGCTCGAGAGCCCTTGATGCGTGTCCCATTCTTCCGATTGCATTGATTCTCGGCACAACCGAAAAGGCAACAGAGGAGCAGTTAAGCTTTTTTCCGCTGACTCCTGCCACCTTTTTAAGCTCTTCTATTCCGATGCCTGCACCTGTATTCATCATCTCAATGCCTTTTCTGACAATGAGTCTGTTTTCGCCCGTAAGAGATACAATGTCACCAACCGTACCGATTGTAACAAGGTCGGCAAACATTGAAAGGGCCTCTTCTCCGTCACCGCAAAGAGCGGAAACAAGCTTGAAGGCAACACCGACACCTGCAAAATGCTTGAAGGTACAAGGGCAGTCTCTTCTGTGAGGATTCACAACGGCAACTGCATCGGGAATCACCTCACCGACCTTGTGGTGGTCTGTGATAACAAGATCCATACCGAGCTCTTTTATATAAGCGGCCTCACTGATTGCCGAGATGCCGTTATCAACTGTAACAATAAGGCTTACGCCCATTTCGCAAAGGCTCTTTATCGCACTCATATTAAGTCCGTAGCCCTCGCTGTTTCTGTCGGGAATGTACGGAATAACAAAGCAGCCGTTCATCTGCAGATATTCGCAAACAAGAGCCGTTGCAGTTACTCCGTCGGCATCGTAGTCGCCGTAAACTGCAATTTTCTCGTCATTTTCGATAGCTTCGTTTATTCTGTCAACTGCCTTATCCATATCCTTGAGCATAAAGGGATCAATAAGCTCAGCCTCAGATGAGAAGAATCTTTCAATCTCGTCACCCTCTGTTATTCCTCTTGAAACGAGTAATAATGCAGCAAAAGGATCGATATTGTATCTGTCTGCAATGTCGCAGGCAAGAGCCTTGTCAATTTCATTCACACACCACTTTTTGCGGCTCATTTCATCAATCCTTTCTTTAAATTTGTAATAATGGAATATTATATCATTTTATTGGAGCTTTTTCAAGATTTTTCACTGCAATGTCTGTTGATTTCTTTAAGAAAAGCTGCCCCGTATTTCTGTATTTTGCTCCGGCTTACCCCCGGAAGCGCCTCAAGCTCCGTTACGGTTTTCGGCTTGATTCTTGCCATTGCCGAAATTGTGACATCGGTAAAGACGATAAAATCCGGTAAGCTTGCTTTTCTCGCAAATTCTCTTCTTAATTTTTTCAGCTTCACAAGAAGCATTACATCAGTTTTCACATCGGTCCTCTTCTGAGGTCTGTCGGAAAGCCTTCTTACCGCCTTCTCTCCCTTGAGTATGCCCTTACAGCACTTGTTAAGGGAAAGCCCGCCTGACTTACCCACAGCTACATATCCGACGGATATGAAATAAGAAATGTACTCATCAATAACACTTTCGGCAGTATCATTCATTATTCCGAAGGTTGAAAGCTCACCGAAGCCGTTTTCTTCAATGTAAGGAGTAATTTTTCCCTTAAGCACGTCTCTTACGGTTACTGCATCCTCTTTTTCACCGAGCCTTTTTATGCAGGAGAAAATTTTCTGTGCAGGTAAGGTTATATCAACGCTCGTCAGCACGCCCGTACATACCGAGCAGTTGGAGCACCTTTCGGATTTTTCACCGAAATAAGAAAGAATGTACTGTCTCAGGCAAGCCTCACCCTCACAGTAGGCAACCATCTGTGAAAGCTTCTGCTTGCGAAGAAGCTTCAGCTTTTCCTTTTCCTCATCGGAAAGCTCATCGTTTTCCTCGGGATGATTGATAAAGTACTGCTGAATCCTTACATCGTTGCCGCCGTAAAGCAGAATGCAGTCAGCCTTTCGTCCGTCGCGTCCTGCCCTGCCCGCCTCCTGATAATAGCTTTCAAGGTCTCCCGGCATATTGTAATGTATGACGAAGGAGACATCAGGCTTGTCAATGCCCATCCCGAAGGCATTTGTGGCAACAATAATCTGTTTTTTGTTATATTTGAAAAGCTCCTGATTCTCAAGCCGCAGACCCTTTGACATTCCTGCGTGATACTTTGTTACGGAATACTTTTCACTTTCAAGATATTCGCAAAGCTCGTCGACACACTTTCTTGATGAGCAGTAAATTATTCCGCTTTTGCCCGTGTAAAGATCAAGGTACCTTCTGACGGCAATTCTCTTGTCCTTAGGCTTTACAACCTCGAAATAAAGGTTTTCTCTGTCAAAGCTTGTCAGCGCCGTTTCGGGATTTTCAAGGCAAAGCAGCTTTTCAATGTCCTGGCGCACCCTCGGTGTTGCCGTTGCGGTGAAGGCACAGACAACAGGCCTTTTGTCAAGAAGCTCAACAAAATCCTTTATCTTAAGATAGCTCGGGCGGAAGTCCTGTCCCCATTGGGATACACAATGGGCTTCGTCAACGGCAACAAGTGAAATCTCAATCCTTTTGCAGATTGAAAGAAAGTCTCTTGTCATCAGTCTCTCGGGGGCAACGTAAATAAGCTTGACTCTGCCTCTTTTTATTTTTTCCCTTGTCCAATTGTATTCCTTTTCCGTCATTGCGGTGTTTATGTAAGCAGAGGGAATACCGCATTCGGAAAGTGCGGTCACCTGGTCCCTCATAAGCGAAATAAGAGGTGAAATGACAACCGTCACACCTCTTAAAAGCATCGCAGGAACCTGAAAGCAGACTGATTTACCTGCACCGGTGGGCATAACGCCGAGAGCATCCCGTCCGCCGAGAATTGCATCTATTATTTTTTCCTGTCCCTGACGGAACTGCTCATAGCCGAAGTACTGCTTGAGTACCGAAAATTTATCCAAAAAATCACCCGATTTAAAATGCAGAATTATGAATGCAGAACGCAAAATATGATGATAACCGAGCGCACAGCACCTACTGTCTTTTGCCGCACATCATACAGCTTATTATTACAATAAAATAATAAACAATTTATATCATAAAACGAAGCAATTGTCAATTAATGAAACGGCAATCGGAAATCTATGACTTTTGTTGTTTAGATTTTTTCAAAAAACTTGTTACTTTTCTTTATTTCAAAGATATACAAATGAAGGGAATAATACAATTACGGCAGAATAGCTCAGAAGGTGATTAAAAAACGTAAATTTTCAGACGAAAATTCAAAAAAACTTATTCAAGAAAGGAAAAACATTATAAAAAAAACAAAACAATTGATTAATAATATTATTTATGGTATTATTTAGTTGGGCAGAAAACAAGCAATCAAAAAAATTATTTCACGAAAGGAAGAAACATTATGAAAAAAATAGTTTACCTTTTATCAGCCCTCTTGATGTTGACTGTTCTTTTCGGCTTTACAGCAAGTGCTTACGACGAGCCGACAAAGGTTGTTGACAACATCGAATACACACTTATGACAGACAAAACAGGAACATATTACGAGGTTACGGACTTCTTCTATGACGATGCACTTGCCGCAACCACAACAAAGCTTGTTATCCCCGATGAAATCGATTCGGTACCCGTTAAATCTATTAAAACAAATTTCCACCTCGGCTATGGTTCTACCGATGCTGATAAAACAGACAGATATGAAGCCGTCGAAAAGGTTCTTCTTCCTGCAACAATTGAAAAAATCGGAGCCTTTTCTTTCAACTGCTTCCCTAATGTTAAAGAACTTTTTATCCCCATGAGTGTTAAAGAAATAGGCGTAGGTGCTTTCTCTTCAATGGAGAGCCTTGAAAGTATGATTCTTCCCCCGTCAACCAAGCAAATCAAGGATGCAACCTTCTACGGCTGTAAAAATCTCAACAAGGTTATTCTCACCTCCGAAATAAAATATATCGGTGCATATGCATTTAACGGTTGCACAAGCCTCACAGAGTTCGACTTCCCCGCTTCACTTGAAGATATCTACGACAGTGCTTTTGAAAATTCAGGACTTAAGGAAATTGTATTACCTGAAAAAACCGATCTTGGAGAAAATGTTTTCTTTGGTTGCCCGAATCTTGAAAAGGTAACCTTTATTGATAATCCCGAAGTTAAAAATTACATTTCCACAGGTTACTACAGCTTCGAAAACTGCCCGTCACTCAAGGAAATCTATTACCTTGCTGAGGTTAAAGGTATCCTTATAGGTGAAGATGATTTCGAAGGATGCAATGTTGAGAACGTCTATTTCTACGGCACAGAAAAATTATGGAATGAAGTTACCTCTAAATTTGACCGTCAGGCTTTAGGCGATGCTAAAGTTCACTTCTTACACGGACACACTCACTCCTTTAAGAGAAGCGGCAAGGCTGAAACCTGCAAGGCAAACGGCAAATATGTTTACACCTGCTCCTGCGGTGAATCTCAGACCTATGTTCTCCCGAAGGGTGAAAGCGGACACAGCTACTCAGCCTGGAAAACAACCAAAAAGGCAACCTACACCGCTTACGGCTCACAGAAGAGAACCTGCTCCCTCTGCGGCAAGGTTGAGACTCAGAAGACAGCAAAGAAAAAACTCCCCTCAGTTGAAAAGGTCAGCGCAACTCAGTCATCAAGCGTTGTAAGACTTAACTGGGAAGCAAGCAAAGATGCAACGGGCTACAGAGTATATCAGCTCAACGAAAAGACAGGCAAGTACGAAAAGATTGCTTCAATAAAGGGTAAAACAACCTACAGAGTAACCAAGCTGAAATCCGCAACTGTTTACAGCTTCAAAATCAAGGCTTACAAAAAGTACAGCGACGGAACTGTTGTATGGGCAACGGCTTCAGCTCCCCTAAAAACTGCAACAGAACCGGTTAAGCCTACTCAACTCACTGCCGTTTCCAAATCCAAAGGTACGGCAACACTTTCCTGGAACGGTTCCGATGAAGCCTGCTATGATGTTTATTGTTCAACAAGCGAAAACGGAGATTTTAAGCGTGTCAGCCCTGTGAGAACAACTGAATATACAGTAAAAAATCTTGAAAGCGGAAAAACCTATTATTTTAAAATTACACCTTTCCGTCATTTCAACATAGAAGAGTATGTTAACGATCCTATTTATATTTATGGTCCCGAAAGCGATATAGTAAGCGTTGTTGTACAGTAACACATAATAACGAGGTCACTTCTCAAACGAAGTGACCTCGCTGTTTTTTTGTCATATTACTTTCACACTCATTAACGACTCAGGTAAAAAACCTCTTTGAAAGGTATCTTCTCATGCTCATGCTCTTATAGCAGTAAGCAAGGAAGCCGATGATGCAAAGGCAGGAAACAAAAATGATGATGCCTATTGCCGCTGCGATTTCAAAGCCGAGTCCAAGGTAAAGCACAAAGCCGCAAAGCAGCGCGAAAATCGCAAAATCCACAAACAGATGAAGCACCTTGAGTATGATGTGTCTTTTCTTGCCGATTGCCCAGAGCATATAAATAAGCATCTGCAATGAAATTATCAGAACGATGGGAAGAAAGACCTTAAGGAAAAGCCACTCACCGTCACCGAGCATCCTGAAAAGGAAAAAGCCGTATGCGCACACAGCTGCCGTGTCAAAGCCCCACATCAGATAAGGCTTTGATTTTCTTGAGAAGAACGGAAAAACAAAAATCACCCACGAAAGAAGCCCTGTTGCAAAAATGTACAATGACCAGAATGAGCCCTTGAAAAAGAACAGATTTGCAAGGATGCAGACGACTGAAGGAATCAGCATAACAATACTGATTACATAAGCCACAAACTTCTTTGAAATACCCTCGGGAATGTGAGCCTCATCGGAAAAAAGCGGCTCCTTCTTCTCGTCGGGTGTTTTTTTCGGATTGATTACCTCTGTGTCACAAAGGACACATTTACGGGCGTTTTCTTCAAGCTCTACTCCGCAATTTACACAGTATGACATAATTCTCTCCTATCTTTTATCAGTCTCTGTTACTTTCAATTTTAACGTGAACACCCATTTTTACAAGGCGGGTGAAAAACTCTCTTTCAAGGTCGCTTTCTTCGTAACAGTTTGAAAATGAAAAAACCATATTGTCCTTGAAGGTAAGGGATGCACATCTGGCTCCGTTAAGCTTACCGGCACCGCAGAAAAAGAAAAGCTTTTCAATGTGCTCGGAAACCTCATCGGGAAAAGCCACGGGGCCGACATTTGTTACAAGTGTACTTGTTGTCTGCTCACCCGTAATTGCAAAGCTTATTGCCACGCCGAGATTTTTAATATCAAGGGGGAAATACTTCATTACAGGATGTCTTTCAAGCTTGAGATTCTGCGTCATAAGTGAGTTGATCTGCTTCTTGTCGTTTGCAAGCCTCAGCTGCAGACTTACACTTCTGAGGATTTCCTCAAAGGTGTACTCGCCGAGATTGGGGTCAATCACAACACGAAGACACAGAACAAAGTTTCTCAGTGTTTCCGAAGGGAAGGCTTTGCGAAGGTTAACGGGAATCTGCGCACTGATTTCCTTCTGCTTTCCACCCTCTTCAAGCTGTTTGCGGTAAAGGATGTCAATCATCATTGCAGCAAAAAATTCGGTTACGGTTACTCCGTACTGCTTTGTGATTGCGTGAACCTCCTTGAAGGACATTGTTCCGATGGTGTAGTTACACACATGCATCGGTGACTTTGTGCCTCTTCTGTGGTAAACCCACCTATCAGCGCGCTTGAATTTAACCTTTGAATCAGCGTAGCGGTTGTAGGAATCCTCAAGCTCTGCCTCACGGGGATTTTCACTCGTATCAAGCACGAAATTGTTATAGGCAACGCTTTCACCGCAAAGCCTCAGATATTCGCCAACGAGCGTACCGAGAAAAACAGTTGCACCGTAACCGTCGCAAAGGGCGTGATAAACATCAACATTAATTCTTCTTCCTCTGTAGTAAAGACGGAAAAGAAAGCCCTTGTTTTCCTTGAAATTGATTCTGTAGCAGATATTTTTAATATCAGGCATAATCGGAGCTTCGTTCGGATTTTTTTCAAAATAATACCAGAAGGCACCCTTTCTTATACGGACATTGAAGGAAGGAATTCTTTTAAGGGTATTATCAAGAGCAACCCTGAGAATTGCCGGATCAACATCTTTTTTCAGCTCGGCACCGAGGCGGAAAACATTCGACCAGGAGCGTGAATTCTGTCCCGGGAAAATTTTAGCCGCATTGTCGAGCCTGAACCATTCAAATGTATTTTTTCTCATAAGTTTTTCCTTTTTATCAGTAATGATACTTTCCGCTTGCCACCTTTTTAAGATGAACACCGTAAGAGGATTTGCCGTACTTTTCAGCACTTGAAAGGAGCTGCTCTCTGCTTATCCAGCCGTTAATGAAAGCAATTTCCTCGGGTGCGGAAATTTTCACCGACTGCCTTTTTTCAACCATTCGTACGAAATCACCTGCATCATTAAGTGAATCTACAGTACCCGTGTCAAGCCAGGCAAAGCCTCTTCCGAGAAGCTCAACGGAAAGGCTGTCCGCCTGAAGATACTTCACATTAAGATCAGTAATTTCATACTCACCTCTTGCGCTTTTTTCGATGCCCTTTGCAAAATCACACACACGCCTGTCGTAAAAGTAAAGTCCCGTTACGCAGTAATTTGACTTGGGATTCTTCGGCTTTTCCTCAATGGAAATTGCCCTGCCCTTTTCGTCAAACTCAACCACGCCGAATCTTTCGGGATCGTCAACATAGTAACCGAAAACCGTAGCAATGCCCTTTTCTGCCTTTTCCTTTGCGCTTAAAAGAAGCTTTCTGAAGCCGTTGCCGTAGAAAATGTTGTCACCGAGCACCATTGCACAGCAGTCGTCACCGATAAACTCCTCACCGATGTGAAATGCCTGGGCAAGTCCGTCGGGAGACGGCTGTTCAGCGTAAGAGAGACTCAGTCCCATCTCACTACCGTCGCCTAAAAGGCGTTTGAAATTAGGCAAATCGTGAGGTGTTGAAATAATGAGTATATCCCTGATGCCTGCGAGCATCAGAGTTGAAAGCGGATAATAAATCATCGGCTTGTCATAAACAGGAAGAAGCTGCTTTGACATAACCATTGTAAGGGGGTAAAGTCTCGTGCCGGAGCCTCCGGCTAAAATAATACCTTTCATAATAAAACCCTTTCTTTCATTTTAACTTGCAAAGCTTAAAAGCTTTCTTGCAAAAAACAGAACAACCGTTCCAACAATAATATTTATTGCTGACATCATAATCAGCCCGATAAATGTTCCGAAGCCGAAGGAGGCAACCGACATAAAAACGGCAACTGACGGCAAGGAAAACGCAAGTGAAGCCGCCATAGCGGTTGCGGCGAAGATATTGTTTTTCTCCTTCTCTCTGAAAATTCTTGCAGTAAGAAGTGCTGACGCCATAACCACAAAGCAGAAGCTTACTCTTGCAGCAAAAAATGCGGGAATCATCCTTGCACCAAGCTTACAGAGTACTGCAATGAGTGCACTGTGAACGGCACTTTCCGTGAGAACTTTAGGAAGCATTTCAGGAAGCAGGAAGAAAAGCTTTTTCACACTTCTTCCGGGAATGAGATAAATGTAAGGAAGTGTCAGCTCCTTAACCCACCTGCCGCCGATTACGGTAATAATTGAAGCGGTACAGCTCATTGCAAAAAGTGAAATCGCATCCGTCTTAAAAACGAGGGCATAAACTACGATAAGCACAATATAAAAAGCCGAGCCCTGAGTGAAAAGCGAGGTTTTTGTGCGCCGGTTTTCGAGAAGATGCTTGTAAAAAACAACCGATGCACCCTTGCCCTTACCGATACCGCCTTTTACCTCTGAGAAGGACTTTTTGTCCTTTCCGACATTGCCCGAGGCTTTGTCTGCGGCATTTTTCTCCGCCGTAAGAAGCACATCCTCATAGTAGCCGTGGGCTGACCTTGACAGGACAAGAAAAACTGAAGCCACAAAGACTGCGGACGCCGAAAATGCAATAATACACTGTGTATAATTACCTTCAAAGACACCCTTGACCAAAGCGAAAATCCAGCCCGCAACGGGAAATGCTCCCATTACGGGAGAAATGAAGCCCTTTGCAAGGGAAAGAAGTGAAAAAGAATAAAAATCAACTCCCGAAAGGAAAATCAGAAGGAAAACCAGACAGACAAGATAAAAGACTGCCTTTGCCTTTTTGATCTTTTCCTCTTCTCCGCAGGTGAAAAAATAAAAAAGCATTGCCGCTGTCTGTGAAAGAAAAACGACAGCACCGTAGCCGAGAACGCACAAAAGCATTTCCTTCGTCCCGACCGGGTAAAGGCTGCGTAAAAGTGCAAACTGATAAACAAACACAAGTCCCATCCACAAGGACGAGCCGAGCTGATTCATCATCCCGTGAAAAAGCACCGATGAAGGCTTTAATGGAGAGGTGAAAAGGAAATTCACATCCGTAAGGCTGAAAACCGAGCCTCCGTGTGTAAATCCTCTGTATGCTCCTGTAAGAAAAGCGAGAGCATAAAACAGAAAAATTATGGCATAGAACTCTTCAAGAGGTCTTTGTCCGTAAGAGTGGAAAATATCCGCTGAAAAATTCATTATCAGAAGAGCGATGAAGCCGACGGTTACAATCAGTCTCAGGGGGCTTCTTATAAGCTCGGAAAATTTATTTTTCCAGGTACGGCTTGTTAGATAAAAAAGACTTTTCATCCTTCAATCCCCTTTTCGGTAAGCCTGAAGAAAACATCCTCAAGGCCCTCGTCACCGCTTTCCTTGGATGTAATAAGCCGACCGTCTGAAAGTATGAATGCCTTGTCCCAATAATTTTCAACGCTGTCAATCATATGTGTACTGATAAGGACACAAACGCCCTTTTCCTTAAGCTCAATAAAAAGATTCTTAAGTGCCTTTATGGCATAAGGATCAAGGCCAAGCATCGGCTCATCAAAAATCACAAGCTTCGGCTCGTGAAGAAGAGCACAGCAGATTGAAAGCTTTTGCTGCATACCCTTTGAAAGCTCCTTGCCGAGCTTTTTGGTTTTATCTGAAAGCTCGAAGATCGAAAGAAGCCTGCTTTTCAGCTCATCATTTTTACATCCGTAGGCTCGTTCAACAAATTCTAGATGCTCTTCTACCGTAAGGTAACCGTAAAGTGCAGGAGTCTCGGGTACATAGCCGAGAAGTCGCTTTGCCTCTTCACTTTTACAGTCAAAGCCGCCGACACTTATTTTTCCGTCAAAGTTAAGAAGTCCGCAGATGCACTTGATAAGAGTGGATTTACCTGCACCGTTGAGTCCGAGAAGGACACCGATTTCACCCTCCTTCAGCTCAAGGCTTACATTATCATTAGCAACTACCTTCCTGAACCTTTTTGTAACAGAATCAACCTTAAGCAAGGCTTCGGCACCTCCTTTAACTCACAAAGATATACTACAAGCCATTTTATCATCTTATTGTATCACAAAAAAACTGATTTGAACAGATAAAAAGTGAAAAAATCTATCTGATGAAAAAACAATGTTTGAAACATCAAGTTGTAATCACAACAGACTGATAATAAAACAGTTTTTTTGAGTCTTTGTGATTTTTTTGAAACATTGTGTTGCATTTTTGAAAAATATAGTGTATAATGTTGCTTGGTAATTTGAAAAAAGTAATTTGATTAGGGTGACGAGCATAATCCGAACTCGCCCAAAAGCGTGAAGTTTTCTGGCTTTTCGGCGTTTCGGATTTGAAAGGCGTCAGCCTGTCGGCATCCTCAACAACCAAAAATCCAACAAAAATTCGCACTTTGGGTCGAAAGATTTTTTACGAAGCGGATTTTTGTCAAAACAAGGCACAAA
>JAZSAM010000010.1:0-58065 GCA_045601905.1 Acutalibacteraceae bacterium
CAAAACAAGGCACAAAACGCAGTAAATCCTATCGGATTTACGAGTATTTTAACGAAGTGTTGGCGGAAATCCGCCCCGTAAAAAACGGGTTCAGATTATACTCGTCACCCTAACCAGATGTGAAACAATGAGCCTGATTTTGTAAAAATCAGGGCTCTTTTTCTAAAAAATCTCTAATATTTTTTTAAAATAAGATGACAAACTGAAAAAAATGTGGTAATATTCTTTTATATGTGTAATTATTCGGAGGATTTCTATGAAAGGATATATAGCACGTCTTAAATCCGGGTGCAGTATACCGGTTTTTGTTCTGTGGTGGGTGCTCAGAATTGCTATGCTTGCCGCATTTGTTCTGAACTTTTCTGCTGACAGCTTTTCTTTGACGGGACAGATTCACATCGGCTTCTGTTTTATCAGCTCATTTTTCTGGGAGCTTTCCCTTGCAATGCCGAAGAAGAGCATTTTCCGTCTTATTCCCGCATCAATACATACGGTCTTTAATGTGGGACTTACGGTGTCTGCCGTGCTTGGCGTTTACTTTAATCTGTATTACGGACTGAAAGCTTTTGACCCGATTTTACAGGCATTTTTCGGCTTCGTATCCGTTCTCTACGGATATGAGATTGCCTACGCCATGGTTAAGAGAGATCACTTTGCGGCAACAAAGGCGATGGTTTTCTTTGCCGCATTTGGTGTCAGCTTCATTCTTTTCAATGTGTGGGAGCTCGGAGAGTTTTTCACGGATCAGGTCATCGGTCATATAACGGGACAGCCGGGTAATGCTCAGTTCTGGTCGGTGCTTCTTGCTGAAGGCACCGCAAGAGAGGGTGGCGTCATACCTGCTCTGGTTGATGAGCGTGCGGCTCTTATGGACATAATGCTTGACATCATCGTGCATTTTTCAAGTGCTTTTCTGGCACTGATTTATATCAATGTTTTCCCGTACCGTCTCAGAGGTAAGTACAAGTACGACATCGAGTACGGAAACAACATCGTTGAACTCAATGAAACAGTAAACAGTCGGAAGTGATTATTCAGGATGAAGAATTTTTTCAAAAAGCTTAAGGGTGAATGTCCTAACGGTACTTACGCCTTCTGGTGGACAATCAGACTTGCAATGGTTGGGTTATTTATCAAATCCTTTTTTGATGAGCCCTTTCAGCCCGTTATTTCATTTGAGATACTTATGAATCTCGGAATTATGTTTGTTTGGGAGGCATGTATGTTTATGCCCAGATGGACAGTTTTCAGATACGTTCAGCCTTTTATACAGACGGCTATAATTCTGGCGGACTTCCTTGCGGTTGTCACTGCCTATCTTTTCAATTTTTATTATGAGGTCAGGCTCTGGGATTCATTCTTGCATTTTTCCTTCGGTGTGGGAATCGTGTTCTTCGGTTACGAGTTTGCCTGCGCACTGATAAAAAAGGAAAAGAAAACAGCTTCCCTTCCTCTTATACTTCTTTGCTCAATCGGCTTCAGCTTTATGTGCTCAACCCTTTGGGAGCTGTTTGAATTCACGGGGGATCATGTCATCGGACTTGTGACGGGCAGACTTGCCAATGCACAGTTCTGGTCCTACACAAGGCTTATCGGTACGGATAAGATTCAGACAATTTTCGAGTATATGGATATAAACCGCTATGCCATTATGGACACAATGGGCGATATGTTCCTTAACACAACGGGTGCACTCTTGGGCCTTGTAATCCTTAAGATTTATCCCTACCGTCACAAGGGCAGATTCAAGCTTGATTTTGTTCTGCAGAAGAAGACTGAGGAATAACCGTACAGAAAATGAAATAAAAATCGTGGGGAAATCTCCCTGCGGTTTTTTCTTTCAGGAGAAAAATGAGTGCAGCAGTTGAAAATCAACATATATTAAAGTGTCGCGCTGTTGATGAAAAACATAAAGAATCCGTGTCCCGTATAACAAAAAATAATAACTTTATTCAAAAAATATATGCTTTCACTATTGAAACGAGTCAAAAAATTTGATATTATATTATTTGGTAAAATCAAAACCAATAATAAAATCCGAAAGGAGTATGGATCATCATGAATTATTCACATGAAGTTCAACAAATGTGTACGGTCAAAAAAGGACCGAACCACGGCCCCGCTCCCATCCCCGAAGAAGGCAAATGGGTAAAGGCTTATGAAATCAAAGACATTTCCGCTTTCACACACGGTGTGGGCTGGTGTGCACCTCAGCAGGGCGCCTGCAAGCTTTCACTCAATGTCAAGAACGGTATCATCGAGGAAGCTCTCGTTGAGACTATCGGCTGCTCAGGTATGACTCACTCAGCAGCTATGGCAAGTGAAATCCTTCCCGGCAAGACTCTTCTTGAGGCTCTCAACACTGACCTTGTTTGTGATGCTATCAACACCGCTATGCGTGAGCTTTTCCTTCAGATCGTTTACGGCCGCAGCCAGTCCGCTTTCTCAGAGGACGGTCTTTCAGTTGGCGCAGGTCTTGAAGACCTTGGTAAGGGCCTTCGCTCACAGGTTGGTACAATGTACGGCACAAACCTCAAGGGCGTTCGTTACCTTGAAATGGCAGAGGGCTATGTTACAAGAATGGCTCTTGACGCAGACGATCAGGTTATCGGTTACGAATTCGTTGCACTCGGCAAGATGACAGACTTCATCAAGAAGGGTGACGATCCCAACACTGCTTGGGAAAAGGCAAAGGGCACATACGGCAGATTCGCCGATGCCGCTAAGTATATCGATCCCCGTAAGGAATAAGGAGGTAGACGGACATGGCATTATTTGAAAACTATGAAAGAAGAATTGACAAAATTCTTGCTTGCTTGAATCAGTACGGCATTTCCTCCGTTGAAGAATGTAAGGACATCTGTGCTGCTAAGGGTATCGACCCTTACAAAATTGTTGAAGAAACTCAGCCCATCGCTTTCGAAAACGCAAAGTGGGCTTACACTGTAGGTTGCGCAATCGCAATCAAGAAGGGCTGCACAAAGGCTGCTGACGCTGCTGCTGCAATCGGCGAGGGCCTCCAGAGCTTCTGCATCCCCGGTTCAGTTGCTGACAACCGTCAGGTTGGTCTTGGTCACGGTAACCTCGGCAAAATGCTCCTTTCCGAGGAAACAGAGTGCTTCTGCTTCCTTGCAGGTCACGAAAGCTTTGCAGCTGCTGAAGGCGCAATCAAAATTGCCCTCAACGCTAACAAGGTAAGAACTCAGCCCCTTCGCGTTATCCTCAACGGTCTCGGCAAGGACGCTGCAATGATCATCTCAAGAATCAACGGCTTCACATATGTTCAGACTGAGTTTGATCCCTATTCAGAAACAGTTAAGGTTGTTAATGAAACAGCTTACTCAAACGGCGACAGAGCAAAGGTTCGTTGCTACGGCTCAGACAATGTTCCCGAAGGCGTTGCAATCATGAAGCTCGAAAACGTTGGTGTTTCCATCACCGGTAACTCAACCAACCCCACCCGCTTCCAGCACCCCGTTGCAGGCACCTACAAGAAGTGGTGTAACGAAAACGGCGTTAACTACTTCTCAGTTGCATCAGGCGGCGGCACAGGCCGTACACTTCATCCCGACAACATGGCAGCAGGTCCTGCTTCCTACGGTATGACTGACACAATGGGTAGAATGCATTCCGACGCTCAGTTCGCAGGCTCCTCATCAGTTCCCGCACACGTTGAAATGATGGGCCTTATCGGCGCAGGTAACAACCCCATGGTTGGTATGACTGTTGCATGTGCAGTTGCAATCGAAGAGGCTTCAAAGTAATTGACTTTAATGAAATAATAATTCTCCTGTCTCGATTGAGGCAGGAGTTTTTTTGTGGGGAAAAGTATTGATTTTTCAAAACAATGGTGATAAACTAAAAGAGCGACCAAAACATTATATTTTTCACAAAAAACAGAGAGAAGGCATTTGTTAAAAATGCGTTCTCCAATTCGTTATCTCTGTTTATGTGAAATGAGTTGTTTTGTGTCGCAACAAACGAGAACTGCATTTTTTGTGAGCCTCGTTTGAGGCTCACTTTTTATTTTAAGGAGGAAAAGAAAAATGAAGAAATTGGGCTTGTTATTTGCAACAGTACTTATGATTATGTTATTTGCGTTTTCAGCAAGTGCGAAAACAACAGAGGATGGGTTTGTTTACAGGGTAAGTAATGGTAAGGTTACAATTACCGACTATGAGGGTGACCCTTCTATGGATTTGAATATACCTGAAGAAATAGAAGGCTATCCTGTAACGGAAATTGAATCCTATGCTTTTTCTCAACGCAGTGACCTAACCGGTAAATTACTTCTTCCTGATAGTATTTCCTCTATAGGCCGGGCCGCCTTTTTTAATTGCAGCAATTTAAAAGGTAACATCAACATTCCTGATAATATCACTTGCATTGAATGGGGTGCATTTTATAATTGTAGTGGACTTACAGGTGATTTAGTTATTTCTGACAATGTTACCGAAATCGGTGAATTTGCATTTTATGGTTGCAGGGGACTTGCAGGTAAATTAGTTATTCCTGATAGTGTTACTTCTATTGGCAGTTCCGCATTTTCAGGTTGCAGTGGACTTACAGGTAATCTGATTATTCCTAACAGCGTTACCTATATTGGTGAAATGGCATTCCGCAATTGTGATAGTTTTACCGGTGATTTAGTTATTCCTAACAGCATCACAACCATTGAATACTCAACATTTACCTATTGTTATGGATTCAATAATCTAGTTATTCCTGACAGCGTTACCAGTATAGGCGAAAGAGCATTTGAAGGTGGATTTACAGGTAATTTAGTTATTCCTGATAGCGTTACAATAATTGAAGAAAGTGCATTTCAAGGTTGTGGATTTACAGGTAATTTAATCATTCCTGATAGTGTTACCCATATTGGCGATAAAGCATTTGAAAGCTGTCGCGGATTCGATGGCAATTTAGTGATTTCCAATAGCATTACATCCATTGGAAATCAAATATTCTATAATTGTGAAGGTTTAACCGGAACTTTAACAATTCCGAGCAGTGTTACTTCTATTGGCGGTGCCGCATTTTCAGGTTGCAAAGGGTTAACAGGAGATTTAATTATTCCTAAAGGTGTTACTTCTATTGACGGTAGCGCATTTTCAGATTGTAGAGGTTTCACAAAATTAGTGTTATCTAATAGTATAACAACTATAGGCAACGAAACATTTAAAGGGTGTCAAGGATTAACAGGTAATTTAATTATCCCTGAAAGTGTGACTTTTATTGGCGAAAGCGCCTTTGAAGAGTGCAAAGGGTTTACAGGTGAATTGGTTATTCCTGATAATGTTACTGTTATTTCAGACGCAGCTTTTGCTCATTGTGATAACTTAACAGGAAAATTAGTTGTTCCTGACGGTGTAACCTCAATTGGTGAGTATGCATTTTATTGTTGTTCTTTCAACGATTTAGTCATCCCTGAAAGCGTTACTTCAATTGGACGTGCTGCTTTTAATGGTTGTAGAAAAATTGAACACACCTGCTTTAATGGTTCCGAAGAACAGTGGAATAATATCGAATTTGCTTCGGCAAATTCAGAAATAACTGATGTTGATTTTCTCCATTTTAATTATAACCCCGCAACGGACATAACAGAAAGCGTCACTGCTTCTACTTGTCTCACTGAAGGCTCAAAAACAACCATATGCTCCTGTGGTTATACATACGGAACAGAAACACTTCCGGTCGTTGACTGTTCATTCACAGATTATGAATCGGACGAGAACGCAACATGCCTTATTGACGGAACAAAAACAGCAATGTGTGATTATGGTTGCGGCACAACCGATACAGTAACAGATGAAGGTTCTGCTCTCGGTCATAATATGAGCGACTTTGTTGCAATAAAAGAAGCAACCTGTACAATTAACGGCGAAGAAAGAGCAGATTGTTCAAGATGTGATTACTATGAAACAAGAGAACTTATTGCAAATAACCACAAAGACGAAAACCTTGACGGGTCTTGTGATTACTGTGAAGAATACATTGCAGATAAAGGTTGCATTTGTGTTTGCCACGCAAAAACAATAGGTGCTTTTGTATATAAACTTTTCAAAATAATTGATAGTATATTTAATGTAAATCTTGTGGAAAAAGTGTTTGGTATTACGGACATCTGTGTTTGTGGAATAAAGCACTGATAAAAAATTAAGGGAACGGCTCAAAACCGTTCCCTTAACTTTTACCCTTCCAAAAGTCCCACATACTTATACACCGTTGTTCTACTCAGACCACAAACCCTCGCAAACTCTGAAAGATTCAGACTGCCCGATTTGAATGAAGGATAATGCCTGTAAAAAACCTGCGGCATACTCCTTGCTCGTTTCATCTGCTCTCATACCGATATCATCAATATCAATATAAAGGCAACGGACGGCCTTTGCATTGTCGTTGGTTATCCAATCGCTGAAGCTTGCAAGATGATAGTATAAGGTGAGCTCGTATTGACTCAGACAGCAAAGAGCGTTTATGCAATCCTCACGACCAAATTTCAGATTAACATAATTGTCCTTTCTTTCCTGAACATAAGCAAAATAGTCAGGACCTCTGTAAGGCGTAACCTCTTCAAGAAATTCTCTCAGCAGAGATTTATCCTCAAATATTCCTCTGCCAAGATAATCATTGATTTCTTCTTTTAAGATATAATGGTTTATATCCATATCGCCTTCGTAAACATAATCGGGTAATGATCCTTTAAGTCTTCCCATAGATATATCTCTCCTTTATATAAAATTTATATTATAAGTATGCCCGTTTGATAGTGGGTACTTGCATTTCAAAGGATGGTACGGCTGAAGAAATCAGCGAATACTGCAAGAATCTGCTCGGTAATGAGGACTACTGTAAGTCGATTTTTGAGAACGCCTGCGAGATATAATAAGTGACAGAAATACACCGGATTTGGCAAGAAATTGCTGAATCCGGTGTTACTTTTTGCGATTTTCGACACTATATAATAAACAGTCCTTTTATTGCCGCTGAAAAAACAACCTGATGGTTGAAATTCCTTGCAATAAGTCTTTTTTTGTAGTATAATTCATTATGTATAATTATAACTTTTTTGATTCACTTGGAGGAAATATGATTACAGGAGAACTTAAAAATAAAATAGATTCCCTTTGGGATATTTTTGCAGCAGGCGGACTCGTAAATCCCCTTGATGTTATCGAGCAGATAACCTACCTTATGTTTATCCGTGACCTTGACGATTCGGATAACCTCAAAGCTAAAGAGTGCGAAATCCTCGGTTTACCATTTGAGAGCATTTTCAAGCCTGAGGTCACAATCGGTGACAGAGTTGTTGACGGTCAGCAGCTAAAGTGGTCTGTGTTCCACGACTTCCCTGCAGGCAAAATGTACTCCGTTGTTCAGGAGCTGGTGTTCCCGTTTATCAAGAATCTCCACTCTGACAAAAACAGTGCATATTCAAAATATATGGACGATGCTATTTTCAAGCTGCCGACGCCGCTTGTGCTTGATAAGGTTGTAACCGCACTTGATGAAATATACAGTATGATGAATCAGCTCCAGTCGAGTGATGTCAGAGGCGATGTTTACGAGTATCTGCTTTCAAAAATTGCCCAGTCTGGGCTTAACGGACAGTTCCGAACACCCCGTCACATTATCAGAATGATGGTTGAGCTGATGGCTCCCACCGCTGACGATGTTATCTGTGACCCTGCCTGCGGTACATCGGGATTTCTTGTTTCGGCAGGGGAGTATCTCAAAGAAAAATATAAAAAAGAGATTTTCTTCAACGCTGTCAAGAAGAATCACTATATGAGCACAATGTTCCACGGCTATGATATGGACAGAACTATGCTTCGTATCGGTGCAATGAATATGATGACCCACGGTGTTGATAATCCCGTTATCGAGTATCGGGACAGCCTTTCCGACCAGAATCCCGACAAGGGCAAGTATACCCTTATTCTTGCAAATCCGCCCTTTAAGGGAAGCCTTGACGCTGACACTGTTTCTGCTGATTTGCTTAAGGTTTGCAAGACCAAGAAGACGGAGCTTTTGTTCCTTGCACTTTTTCTTCGTATGCTTAAGGTTGGCGGCAGATGTGCCTGCATTGTACCTGACGGTGTGCTTTTCGGCTCATCAACTGCTCATAAGGCTATCCGCAAGGCAATTATTGAGGATAACCGCCTTGAAGCTGTTATATCTATGCCCTCCGGTGTTTTCAAGCCCTATGCCGGGGTTTCAACAGGTATACTTATTTTTACTAAAACGGGACACGGCGGAACAGACAAAGTATGGTTTTATGATATGACCGCCGACGGCTTCACTCTTGATGATAAGAGAACACCCACCGAGGCAAATGACATTTCCGATATTATTGCGAGATTCAAAAACCTCGACGGCGAAAAGGACAGAGAGAGAACAGAGAAGTCCTTCTTTGTACCGAAGGATGAAATTGTGTCAAATGACTACGACCTGTCAATCAACAAATACAAAAAGACAGCGTATGTACCTGTTGAGTATCCGAGCACACAGGAGATTATGACTAATTTACACGAGCTTGAAATGGAGATAAGCAAGTGCCTTGCCGAGCTGGAGGAGATGCTGTGAGGAAACACAGAAGAAATATAACTATTATCAATAATGAAATTGATTATGATAAATTAGCCGAGGCTATTGTTAATGCGAATAATAAGCAGCAGGAACTTTATTCACCATCAAGAGAATGGATGAAATATATCCTTACACCCATATTTTGGGGCGTTGCAGTACTTTCAGGTATCTTGGCGATAGCAATGTTGATATATACGTTCAAAAACATAAATAAAGTTTTTGATGATGGTACTTTAATAGAAATATTAACAGTTGTATTTGAGTTTATGATAGCTTTGTTTGGCTTGGGATTCTGCGTTTTTTCCGTAGTCACAGCAATAGAAATTGATAAGGAAAATGACAGAACTTATGTTGCTTCGATGTTTTCAAATATTGTTGCAATAGCCGCTTTAGTTGTGGCCTTAGTTGCCTTATTAAAAGGTGTCACATAAAAATCGGGTCAGCGATAAAATAAATTCGAATTTGTAGGAATGAATGATGAAGAAGATTTTATTAGAAGATTGTTGTGAAATTTTAGATTCAAAGAGAATACCAATAACTGCTTCGGAAAGAAAAGAAGGTCCATATCCTTATTATGGTGCCAATGGTGTTCAGGATTACGTGGCTGATTATATTTTTGATGATGAATTGGTATTACTTGCAGAAGATGGCGGCAATTTTGGCTCAAAAGAAAAGCCAATAGCATATCGTGTATCAGGTAAGTGTTGGGTTAATAATCACGCACATGTATTAAAACCTAAATCAGGTACGAATGTTGACTATTTATGCTATTCGCTTATGTTTTATAATACTGATGGTCTTGTTAATGGTGCAACTCGACAGAAATTAACTCAAGCGACTATGAGAAAAATGCAGATTCCTTATAGAAGCGAAAAAGAACAAAAGCAAATTGTTGATTTATTAAGTAAAGTAATAGAGATAAAAAATAACCGCAAACAACAACTCCAACAGCTTGATGAATTAGTAAAAGCCCGATTTGTCGAGATGTTTGGTGACCCAGTCACTAATTCTAAGGGTTGGGAAATTAAAAGATTTGATGCACTTTGCGAGAATTTGGATTCTCGAAGAAAACCGATAACTGCTTCTGAGCGACAAGCAGGCATCTACCCATATTATGGTGCTTCTGGAATAGTTGATTATGTTGCAGATTACATATTCGATGAGGATATTTTGCTAGTTTCCGAAGATGGTGCAAATCTGCTTATGAGATCTACCCCAATAGCCTTTTCCGTTAGTGGAAAGGTATGGGTCAATAATCATGCTCATGTGGTTAGGTTTGAGAAAATGAGTATGCAAAAATATATTGAAGTGTTTTTCTCTCTTGTTGATATTTCTGATCAAATTACAGGTTCAGCACAACCTAAGTTAAATCAAGCAAAACTTAATGCAATGATGATTCCTGTTCCTGAAGATAAATTACTTGAAGATTTTTTACTGTTAATCGAACAAGTCGATAAATCAAAAGTTATAGTGAAAAAAGCACTTGATGAAGCACAAACACTCTTTGACAGTTTAATGCAGGAATATTTCGGGTGAGGTGAAGGATAAATGACAACAGAAACTTTAGAGGCTTTAAGTGTAATAGCCACATTGTTAGGAGCTTTAGGTTCAATCTTGGGTGCTGCTAATTTATATGTTAATATAAACAATAGCAAAAAGAATAATGCTAATCGCAACAAATTTAGAAATTCAAATGTTGATATAGGCGATAAGTATTATAGTGGTGCAACAGTAGACCAAGTCGAAAAAAGTATTAACGAGAGAATAAAGTATGAAAAAGAGCCATATGGTCTTTCATTGGATAGATTAAAGGAACTTGCACCTACACTCGAAAAGGACAAAAGATATTTTATTCCAGTTGTTTGGGTTGGTACGCAAGCTGAATATGAGGAAATAAGAAAAAATGGTAAAGCACTTAATGAAGTTATGTATATTACTCCAAATGAAAATTGATAAAAGATGAGGCAAATAAAATGAACACCACTTTTTTAATAGGTAACGGGTTTGATTTGTATCACGGCTTGCCAACTACATATGCAAGTTTTTTGCGAACAATCGAATTTTTAAAAAATCATTATAGTGATTCTATGGATACTGTTGGCAAGATATTTGGTGATGATAGATTGTTGCAAAAAGATAAGACTATATGTGAAAGTTATAAAAAATACGGTTGTGTTTATGATAAAGTACCAATAAACGCAGAAATAGTTTCCAACATAATTGATAAATCAAAAAGCAATATGTGGATAGTTTATTTACTCGAAACCTTCAATAAAGACTTAGGGTGGATTGATTTTGAAAAGGAAATTGAACGAGTAATAAATACTTTTGATTTAGTCTTAGGAAATATAAAGGATGTTCAGAAAAGAATTGATTTAAGAAAATTAAGTTTTTTTCAAGATCATATCATAAAAAAATTCAATTTTTTTTATGATAATACTCCGGCATACACGGTTGATGGATTCCCAATTTCTTCGTCTTGTAATTTAAAGGCGGAGTTTAAGATTGAAGAACCTTTTGGAACAGGGCATTTGGTTTTGGATAAAACCAAGATTATTGGTGTTTTATTTGAGTCATTAGTAGAACTTTCTGCGGTGTTGAGGGATTATCTCAAGTGTTTTGTTGAAAATTCAGTGGAAAAATTGAGAGACACATATTTGTGGCAGTCAGACTTATTTAAAAAAGCTGAGAAAGTAGTAACTTTTAATTATACTAATACATATGAAGTGACTTATGGGGCTAAAAATGTGGCTCACATTCATGGTTCATTAGATAAAGAAATTGTTTTAGGCGTGAATCCTAATAACTATGATGAAATTGAAAATGTTGATACATCTTTTATAATGTTCAAAAAATATTATCAAAGAATAATATTTAAAACTGATTCAGATTACAGGTGCTTCGTCAATGATTTGCGGAATTTTGATATGTACATTGATGAGCTTGTGGTTGTCGGGCATTCACTTGATGAAACAGACAAAGATATTATAAAGGAATTGTTTGAAGTGTCCGCTTCAATAAAAATATATGCTCATAGCTCTAGTGCTATGGGTCAACATATTGCAAATCTCATAAAAATTTATGGTAAAAAGGGTTTTGATAAACTTGTAACTGACAAAAATTTGGAGTTTGCATTATTAGATAAATTAGAATAACAACTAAGCAGGTGATTAAATGACAAACTTTGATTTCCTCAAATCTGACAGCGGTTTCAGCACCTTCGCTGATGCCGCCATCAGTGCGGAAAAAATATTTCATATTGACCCGTCGGCTTGTATAATCAACTGCCGCCGTGCCATGGAGTTTGCCGTAAAATGGATGTATTCCGTTGATGCTGACCTCAGTCTGCCTTATCCCGATAACCTTCGGAATCTTATGTATAACGAGGATTTCCGTGACATCGTCGGTAAGGACATCTGGAAGCGTATGGAGCTTATCCGCAAAAACGGAAATGACTCTGCCCATACGGCTAAAAAAGCGAGTGAGTCATTGGCAAGGCTTTGCCTTGAGAACCTCTTTGTTTTCCTTGATTTTGTTGCCTATTGCTATGATGTCAGCGGCACCTATGAGGGCAGGGAGTTTGATGCGTCTCTGCTTGACAGCCACGATGATGACGTAAAGGAGATTATCTCCGAGGTTGACCTTCAGAAGCTCATTGAAGAAAATAAGGCACTCAAAGAGCAGCTTACCGCTAACCGTGAGGAAAAACAGCAGACCTATGTCCCGAAGCCTTTGGACCTTTCCGAATACGAAACCCGAAAGCTCTATATTGATACAATGCTCACTGATGCAGGCTGGATTCAGGGTAAAAACTGGCTCAATGAGGTTGAGCTTCCCGGTATGCCTAATAAGAGTGAGGTAGGCTTTGCCGATTACGTGCTTTATGACGATACCCATAAGCCCCTTGCCGTCATCGAAGCAAAACGCACCTGCAAGGATGTTTCCGTCGGAAGACAGCAGGCAAAGCTCTACGCTGATATTCTCGAAGCAAAATACGGGAGAAGACCTGTGATATTCCTTACTAACGGCTTTGATACTAAAATCATTGACGGTCAGTATCCCGAAAGACGGGTTGCGGCTATTTATTCAAAGCGTGACCTTGAAAAGCTTTTCAATCTTCGCAGAATGAGGACAAGCCTTAAAAATGTGATGATTAAAAGAGATATTGCCGGCAGATATTATCAGGAGGCGGCAATCAGAGCAGTCTGCAAGGCTCTCGACGAAAAGAACCGCCGCAAGGCTCTGCTTGTTATGGCAACGGGTTCGGGTAAGACGAGAACAGTTATCGCTCTTTCTGATGTGCTTTTGCAGCACGGTTGGGTGAAGAATATCCTTTTCCTTGCTGACAGAAATTCCCTTGTAACTCAGGCGAAGCGTAGCTTTTATAATATGCTTCCCGACCTTTCCGTTGCAAATCTCTGCGAGGACAAGGGGAACTATAACGCCCACTGCATTTTCTCAACCTATCAGACAATGATGAACTGCATTGATACCGCAAAGGATGATGAGGGCAAGCTCTTCACCTGCGGTCACTTTGACCTTATCATCTGCGATGAGGCTCACAGATCAATTTACAATAAGTACAGGGATATCTTCAATTATTTTGATGCTCCTCTTGTGGGACTTACAGCCACACCCAAGGACGAAATTGATAAGAATACATACGAGATTTTTGAACTTGAAAACGGTGTTCCAACTTACGGCTACGAATTGGCTCAGGCTGTCAAGGACGGCTATCTTGTTGATTATATGTCTGTTGAAACGAAGCTGAAATTCATCGAAGAGGGTATCGTTTACGACGAGCTTTCCGATGAAGATAAGTTGCAGTACGAAGATACCTTCAAAAACGAAAATGGCGAGCTTCCCGAAAGTATAAATTCATCTGCTCTTAACGAGTGGATTTTCAACAAGGATACAATCATCGAAGTTCTGAATGTGCTTATGACAAACGGAATCAGAATAGATTACGGGCAGAAAATCGGCAAGACGATTATTTTTGCAAAGAATCACCGTCATGCTGAAAAAATATTTGATATATTCAACGAACAGTATCCTCATTTGAACGGCTATGCCAAAGTGATTGACAATCACATCAATTACGCTCAGAGTGCAATTGATGAGTTCTCCGACCCGAAAAAGCTCCCGCAGATTGCTATTTCTGTTGATATGCTTGATACAGGTATTGATGTGCCGGAAGTAGTAAACCTCGTATTCTTCAAAAAGGTTATGAGCAAGGCAAAATTCTGGCAGATGATAGGCAGAGGAACAAGACTCTGTCCCGGACTTCTCGACGGTGCTGATAAGGAGAAGTTTTATATCTTCGATTTCTGCGGTAACTTTGACTTCTTCAGAATGGGTGGAGGTAATGCTACACCTAATCAGTTACCGCTTCAGGGTGCAATATTCAACCTGAAATTTCAGCTGGCATTCAAGCTTCAGGATCTTGATTATCAGACACCTGAGCTTATTGAATTCAGAAAGAGCCTTGTTGATGATATGGTTGCCAAGGTGAGACAGCTTAATAAAGAGAACTTTGCAGTCCGTCAGCATCTGAGATTCGTTGAGCTTTATGCAAATGCTGATAATTATAAGCAGCTTACCTTTGAAAATACACTTCAGGTCGCAGAAGAGCTTGCACCGCTGATTATTGCTGACGAAGACGACGCTAAAGCAGTACGCTTTGATGCTCTTATGTACGGCATTGAGCTTGCTTATCTCATTGGCAAGAAATACACAAGAGCAAGAAGCGATCTCGTTAAGCGTGTCCGTGGCGTTGCAAGAGTAGGCGGAAACATCCCTGAAATACAGGATAAGGCAGAGCTTATCAATAAGATTCTGAATACAGATTATGTTGACACTGCGGGGATCAATGAATTCGAGCATATCCGTGAAAATCTCCGTGATCTGATGAAGTATGTGCAGATCGATGTTCATCGCTATGATACCAATTTTGACGATCAGATACTTTCGATTGACTGGAAGGAATCGGAGCTTGAAACCGATGACCTCAAGAATTACAAGGCGAAGGCAGAGTACTACATAAGACAGCACGTCAGCGATAATCCGGTTATATCAAAGCTCAAGAGTAATATCCCTCTGACCACTGAAGACATAAAGGAGCTTGAAAAGATACTCTGGAATGACCTCGGTACAAGAGAGGACTACGAGCAAGCTTATGAAAACAAGCCTTTGGGTGAACTCGTGCGTGAAATAGTAGGCCTTGATATGAATGCGGCAAAGGAAGCTTTTGCAGTATACCTTAATGATGCAAATCTTGACGACAGACAGATTTATTTCATCAATCAGATTGTTGAGTATATAGTTCAGAACGGTATGATGAAGGATTTATCTGTGCTTCGCAATCCTCCGTTTTCAGACAGTGGAAGTTTTGTTGAGTTATTTGCAGACACAACGGTGTTGCAGGGTATCATAAGCATAATACAGAAAGTAAATGCTAATGCTGCGGCGTAACTCGTATTAAATAATAAAACAAAAAGCTGCAGGCCCAAACCTGCAGCTTCTCTCACTCCAACCCCTTAAACAACTCGCACTCAATATCATAGATACTCTCAATCAGTATCATAGTCCCATCCGTCAGTACAATCTCCCTTTTAAATTCATCAATCTTTTTAACCGTTCCGGTGGTGTTAAGATAAGCACCGCCGTCTTTTTTGCTATCCGGTTCAAAATGAGTTATCGTAACAGTTGGCTTTTCCGAAAGGTGATCGGAAATAATCTGTATTTTTTCATTGATAATCGACTTTGTGCCCTCGTCAAGCTCAATCTGTCTGTCGGTGAGCCTTGCTGTTTCGATGATGGCGGCGTTGTGTCCCGTCAGAGCAGCAAAGGGGCTGAACTGTGCAGCACGGTCGTGAAGTGACATTCTGTTCCTTGTCGCAGACTGATGATGGGGAAGGTCAAATATATCCTTATACTTGCTGCTGCAATCGTTATCCATACTGCACACTCCTTTCTTATGCTTTGTGTCCTCCAATTTGCTCGTTGCGGTCCTTGGCTGTTGCACCTTCCTGAAGGTTCAGACCTTTGAGAATGGCGTTTTTGCCGAATTTGTTTTTAATGCCGATGACGGTTTCCTGAATTCTGCGTTCCTTTTCAAGCTCTGCGGCTTCGGTTTCCTTTTGCCTTTGTGCGTCCTCGTAGTTTTCAAATAAAGAGAACTGATAGGGGGCAGCGTCAGTTGTAACAGTGCTTTCGGGGACAACGTGATTTGCAGAAATGTTGATTCTCCTGATGAGTAGCTTCTTGTCTACGATTTCGTCGTAGAGCTTTATAACGGCATCGGTAATAAGCTTAGTAGAGGCTGTTTTCCTGCCGATGTTGGCTGTGCCTCTTGCGTGCTTGGGTACTTGTCTGCCGTAGAAATCCGTCTTGATTTCGCCCTTGTAGGCATTTTTACGCTTTGCGTCGGTGAGATTTTCAATGTCATAACCGATGGTCAGCACTATCTGATCTGTGACAAGCTTTTTCTCAACAAGGTCAAGAGCCTGTGCTTCAAGCATCTCCTTGAGCACGATTTTGGCTTTTTCAAAATCATAAGGACAGTGAAGAACCTGCCCTGAGCTTAAGCAGTTTGTGCTTGGCTTGTATGACTTGATATCAGCGATTGTGCAGGGCTCCCAGCCCCAGGCGTGGTCAATCAGAAGCTCTGCGTTTATGCCGAATAATTTGTAAAGCAGCTCCTCGTTGTAATGGGAGCAACGGGCAACATCGCCCATAGTGTACATATAATTCTGCTCTAATTTCTTGGCAATGCCTTTTCCGACTCTCCAGAAGTCTGTCAGCGGCTTGTGGTCCCAGAGCAGCTTACGGTAGGTCATTTCATCAAGCTCTGCGATTCGGACACCGTCCTTGTCGGCGGGAATATGCTTGGCGGTGATGTCCATCGCAACCTTGCAAAGATAAAGATTTGTTCCGATGCCTGCTGTGGCAGTAACACCTGTTTCGGTAAGAACATCTTTGATAAGCATTTTTGCAAAATCGTGAGCAGACATACCCAGCGTTTTAAGATAAGCCGTTGCATCGATAAAAACCTCGTCAATCGAGTAAACGTGAATATCCTCCGGGGCAACGTGCCTCAGGTATACTTGGTAAATCCGTGTGCTGTATTCGATATAAAGAGCCATTCTCGGAACGGCAACAATGTAATCTATTGATAAATTCGGGTTTTCCTTCAGCTCGTTGTCGTCATAGGATGAGCCGCTGAATTTTCTGCCGGGAGCTTCCCGCAGCCTTGCGGCATTGGCTTTTTTTATCTGCTCGATTGCCTCAAACATTCTCGCTCTTCCGGAAATTCCGTAACGCTTTAGGGAAGGGGAGACGGCAAGACAGATTGTTTTTTCGGTCCTTGAAGGGTCGGCAACAAGAAGATTGGTTGTCATAGGGTCAAGACCTCGTTCACGAGCTTCTACGCTGGCGTAGAAGGACTTCAGGTCTATGGCTATGTATGTTTTTTCGTTCATCCTTCTACACCTCACTTTTAATTTAGTTTACCACAAATAAAGAGGAATAACAATATGCAAAAAGGGGAGTGTACGATTATGGGGACTGAAAAGAGTATGAATTTTGTAGAATTAAAATAATAAACGCCCCGAAATTCGGAGCGTTTATTGTCAACAAATGAACAGAGAGGTCATAATGTAAGTATATGCTGAGTTTATTTTTTATATATTTTATTTGTTGAAAAGTGAAACAATAAAGTTAATAATAGCTTTAATGAACTTGAAAAGAACAACAAATCTTGAAGAGGTATCTGTTGTATCGTTATTGGCGTTTGCGTTATCTTCAGTAAGCGGTGTAAGTTTGCCTACCATAGCAGGCTCGGTGAAGTTGAAGATTAATTCCATTGTTTCTTCATAATGTATGTAACGTGGATATTTGTCACCGAAATCCGCAGGAGTTGCATAGCCGTCATAGTTGAAAATATCACAGACCATAAATTCAACGCTCCAGGGATAATCGTGATGGGGAAGATTTTTGATATACCAGGTATGCTCTGCAAATGCAGCGGTTGAGCCGTCTACCTTTTTATCTGCGGAAATGTAATCTGCTAAGCCGATTTCTGTGCGTTCTGCTATGTAATCGTCAGCAAGAGTATTTGTTAGCTTTGAAGTGGTTGCACCGTTGAAGGTCTGCTTGTGAAGAGAAACAACACCGTCACCGAGAAGGTCAGCATTTTCAATTACGGGATAAATCTGCTCTCCGTATTTGGCAATGACATAAACCTTTACGCCTGAAGACTGAAGCTCTTCAAGAATATTTCTTGCATTTGCCTTGTAAACATTGTAATCGTCGATTTTCTGAATAAGCTTGTCATATTTTCCGTCTGTATTATCAGACTCAAGAACGAACGCCTTTGCATCTTCAAATGCTTCAGGACTTACCATTCCCCACCAACCGGGGCAGGTTCCGAAAATCTCACGGATAAGCCGGGGCATCAGGTTAAGGCTGACTTTGTCATAAATATCTTCGATAAAATCAAGGCCTATATCCACAACACCGGCATATGTGAGAATATTTACAGTTTCTTTTACAAGATCAAGAACAGGACTTGTGTCAAGGAAGCCATCTATGAAACGGTTCATAGCATCTGCATCGAGATCCACTTTGTTTGAATAAAGTTCGTCAGCAATTTCTGCACCGGATGCGATACTGTTATACATAATAACACTTTCGACTTCTTCTTTTGCTTCCTCAGTATACATATTAAAGTATGCGTTAACTATAACATTACCTTCACAACGGCATACAATATTGACTTTGTTGTGACCTGTTTCTTCCTTGACGGCGTCGATGAGTTTCTTGAGATCCTTTGCATTTACACAAGGGTCAAGACGCATATCATACTGGAACTGCATATACTGAGGCCAGTTTAAACCGTTTGAAGTATGTCCGTGTCTTACACCGTCGGTTTTGAGATTTTTAATAATGTTGTCAACATCCCAGTTGGGATCGATACCGGTTTTGCTTCCTTCGTCCTTTTCACCGTCGTTGTTAAGCTTGTATTGGTCATAAATGGGTCTTATTTCTTCGAAAAGCACATCACAGTAATTGTCCCATTTATCCGTAAGAAGAGCAACACCTAAGGATGAAACTATGTTGGCGGCGGTTTCAACAAGTGAACCTGTATCGCCTGTGATGTTTGTTTCTGCCATGTTTTCATCGTTGAGCTCATCATATCTGTCTTTGTAGATGTTTGTTCTGCCTTTGACATAAATGATGGGTGTTATGTCACAACTGCATTTGTAGCTGTCAGCTGCAAATACAACCGGAAGAGTGGAAAAAATCATTATAAAGGCAAGAATGAGTGCAGTTAATTTTTTCATATTTATATCCTCCTTATAAATAAAAATAACAGTTTTTAACAAAATAATTCTAACATAGAGAAATAACAATGTCAACAAAAAAGCGTATTTCATATGTATTACAACAGTAAAGATAAACATAATATCGTATTCCGTGTCATTCTGAGGCTTCGCTTGATTTCACTTGCTTCAAATGCTATAATACACTCAAACATTAACCACAAGGTGATACCATGGCAACAATTGAACAAACTCTCATCCGACTTCAAAAATCGCCTTTCAGAGCAAAATTTCATTTGTCGGACAAGGACAGAAAATACATTAACGAAAAAGGACTTGACACAATCAGAAGTCACGCAGCAGACTTCATTTCAAAGCGTCTTGCTCCTGCATATATCAGTAATGACGGTAAACAGACTCCTATGCGAGGACACCCCGTGTTTGTGGCTCAGCATGCCTGTGCCTGCTGTTGCCGTGGCTGTCTTAACAAGTGGTACAGAGTGCCTGTGGGCGTGGAGCTTACTGAAAATCAGCAGGAAAGAATCGTGAATCTGCTTATGGCGTGGATAGAAAAGGAGTTAAATGCTTAATAGGGGTAAAAGTGATTTTTTCGGTTATCTGCTTAGCTCATCTTTCATAAT
The DNA here is from genome assembly GCA_045601905.1 of Acutalibacteraceae bacterium. Lineage (GTDB taxonomy): Bacteria > Bacillota > Clostridia > Oscillospirales > Acutalibacteraceae > UBA6857. The sequence continues at coordinate 19,553 of JAZSAM010000010.1, forward strand.
AATTATAGAACTCCTGAACACGATTGGCGTACTGAATTTTACTCCTTAATCTTTTGTAAAAACGAAGAAAAACGAACCTGCTTTTGTGGCGGGTTCGTTTTCCTTTGCTGCCGAAACAGCGGTATAAGATTATCACGAATCGAATGCACCTTTCCGGTGCTATAAATAATATGTAAGATTTACTTTTAAAAAAGTTAAAAATTCAGATTGTCCTTTGCTCTCAACTTTCATATTAATATCAATAACAATATGATTGGAGGAATAATCATTAACATTATAGAGCAACTTTATTACGGAAACATTGAGCCGCAGGAGATAACAACTGAGAGCACTCAAAAACTAAGAAAGCAATTAAGTAAGCTCACCAAAGCAGAGGAAGATTTATACCAGAAGCTTAACAAGGAAGAAAAAGAGCAGCTGCGGAAATATTCGGAGCTTTGCACTGAGTTTTCCTGTCTATCCTGTGCCGATGCTTTTACAGTAGGCTTCAGGCTCGGAATGCAAATTGCTCACGAAGCCTTTGCAGAAACATAATGGAACTGCCCCGGAAAATACAACCGGGGCAAAGCTTATTACAAGCGTTTTTCTGTCATTTCATTGTATAAAGCTAACAGGTCGGAAATCTCAAGCATCAGATCTACATAAGGAAAGTCAGCGAGCATTTCACCTTTGTCAATCTCATTTTCAATTACATCATCAAGCATTTCAATAAGGACGTTAGAAATGATAATTGACGAAACTTTAGATTTTTTTGTATCCATATTTTTCTTCTCCTTTTAGGGTTCTACAAATAGTATGAAAGATGAGAAGGGAAAAGAGGGAAAAATCAGAGTCTTGACAACTGTTATCATATATGATAACATAATCTCATAACAACACAATAGGTGATAGTATGAATGATTCTTTGAACTCAAGACAAAAAATAATAGCACAGTTGATTTCTGCACGACTTGAAAAAGGTTTGTCTCAGGAGCAGCTGGCAAAACTGATAGGCACACAGAGAAGTAATATTTGCCGTATAGAAAGCGGAAGTCAGAATTTAAGCGTGGATATGCTTGTAAAAATCTGCTCTGCGTTGGATAAAGAAATAAATTTCAGTCTGGAAGAAAGGAGTGAACCTATGAGTAATATATATAACCTTAAACTGTATAACGAAACCTTGCTTACGTTTTCTCTTGAGGAAAAGGGACTGGAAGGCTTGAAGGTAGAAATTCAGTCAGTTTTCGATGTGGATAAAGAATTGTTCCCGATAGATATGGAGGTCAGCAATACAGGTGTTTTAAAATGGCTTCAGAAACGAGTTATTCCTAAAAACAGAGCCTTTGTTGATGAAATTCTTAAATCCTTAGGTTTGAGCATTAACAACACAAAGGGTATTATTGATATTTGCAAAGGTTTATCCCTCAACGACAGTTATTGGGTGGTACCGCAGGAATTTGAAGGTACCTTTGAAGAATATAACCTTTACGATAACAGATTCTCTGAGGTTCTTTCTCTTGTGGCTTACACCGGCGTCGGAGCATCAAACCGAGCCTTTACAACTTCGCCTGAGCTTACCACTCAGGGTATGCTGCGTAAAGCATGGAGATTCATTGAAGATGATGGTATCTACCTTTACAAAGGTGGTACTGAAGGTGCAGCCAATACAGGTAAGGAACCTTACAGTGAATACTACGCTTATCAGATTGCAAAAGCAATGGGACTTAATGCCGTTGCTTATGATTTGGAAAACTGGAAGGGGATTCTTGCGTCAAAGTGCAAGTTGTTCACCGATATAGATACCGCCTTTGTTTCAATTGGCAGAATCGTAAAAGAGGGTGGCATTAAAGCTTGCCTTGATTACTATAAGAGTATAAGCGATGAGGCTTACGAGGAGCTTTGCAGTATGCTTGTGTTTGATGCGGTTATTTACAACGAAGACAGACATTTCGGTAATTTCGGTATCCTTCGTGATAATCACACGGGTAAAATCATAGGGCCTGCTCCTATCTTTGATAACGGTCTGTCATTGTTCAATTTTGCAATGCCGAAGGATTTTGAAAATCTTTCAGAATATGCCAAAACCCGTACCACGCCTTACGGTGTTTCCTTCGAGAGTATCTGTATGGAGGTTATGGGTAAGAAGCAGGCAGCACAGCTTCGCAAGCTGGTAGGCTTCAAGTTTGAGAGACATCCTTCGATTAATCTTCCTGAAGAAAGGTTGCAGGCTATCGAAAAGCATATAGAGGCAAGGGCGAGAGAGTTACTGTCGTTGCCGAGAAGATAAAGGAGATCCAACTATGAAAATTCTATTGTATTTCTGAAATGACAATAATTTTTAACAATAGTACCTATTGACAACTATACTACTGTGGTGGTATAGTATAATCGAGAGGTGATATTATGAGTATTTTAAGGTTATATCACGGCAGTGATCATATTGTTTCAGCACCTGAATATGGCGTAGGAAAATCGTGGAATGATTATGGTAAAGGGTTTTATTGTACGGAATCTATAGAGCTTGCAAAAGAATGGGCTTGCAGTGAAGAAAACAAAAACGGGTATGCAAATGCTTACACGATTGATACTGAAGGACTTACTGTTCTGAATCTTTCAGATGAAAAGTATAACATTCTTAATTGGCTGGCAATTCTTTTACAAAATAGAGTTTTTGATTTATCTCTGCCTATGTCAATAAGAGCAAGGGATTATATTATAGAAAATTTCAATGTCGATATAAAAAATGCTGATATTATCATAGGATATCGTGCCGATGATTCTTACTTTTCTTTTGCAAAGGATTTTGTGAATAACAGCATTAACCTTGATCAGCTCAGTAATGCTATGAGACTCGGCAAGCTTGGCGAGCAGGTTGTTATTATGAGTAAAAAAGCATTTGACAGACTTGTTTACATTGAAGATGAAACAGTGTTTGCAGATGCAGACATTTACTATCCAAAGCGTGTTAAACGAGATGAGGAAGCAAAAAAGCAATATCTTGATACAGAGAGATTTGAGATTGACCTGAACGGATTATTTATAAATGATATTATACGAAGGAAGATGACCAATGAGGATTTCTGATTTCTATCAGGCGGATATTTTAGGTAACATTGCTTCTATGTTTGATTTAGCTGTAAATAATTATCTTATAGACGGCGATAAGTTCTGGGATATGTTTGTTATTTCCGGTGTTGCTGATCAAATTGAAAAGAAAAACCCGAAGTATGCAGCGGGAAAATCAGGAGAAGAGCTTTTGCTTGATGTTATTTCACAGGTTGGATTCAATGCAAATAAAAAAGAAACGTCCTATTATTTCGGACGTTCAGCAGAATATTGGGCAGGGCATATTATTTCAAAGAGTCATATTGTTTTGAAGAAATCCTTTAAGGATATACATTCATCAATTCGATTTTCTGAGCTTCAGAATATGTATAAAACACTGCATGAGGCACCGGATGAAAAAACTATTGAAATCATAGAACAAAGGTTTATTCGTAAAATCGTAAACTTAAAAAAACTCAGAGAAAATCTTGATATTTCTCAATCACAGCTTGCAGAGCAAAGCGGTGTAAGTATAAGAACCATACAAGCTTATGAGCAAAAAGATAAAGATATAAACAAAGCTTCAGTATCTATTCTGAGAGCTTTGGCAGATGTACTTAAATGTAGTATAAGCGATTTGTTAGAATAACCATGATTTAATCATTTAAACACATTTAACTCTCGAAACTTTACAACCTTTACAACAGCAAAATACACCATGATACAACAAGTACCATTTTAGGGGTATTTCAGGCATAAAACCTACTAAAAACACCCTTGAAAACACCTCATCGAATAAGGTAACAACCCCATGGTTGGTATGACTGTTGCATGTGCAGTTGCAATCGAAGAAGCTAGTAAATAAGAACCCGACCCATAACGAAATCATAGATTTCTATGGGTTCCCCGGAACCTTGTTACTCGCTTACGCTCGTAATAATCGGCTTTATAGCTTCTGAAAACCTTTTATAACAATTAAAAACTTAGACACATCTTTTTGAGTTTTCTCAGATGATGTGTCTATATTTTTTATGTGAATTGTGAGGAATTTTTGATGAATGAATTGAAGATGATCCTTGTTTAGATAAGGCAAATAAAACCAATTTTGTATTGTATTTTTATGATGCTTCAGAACTAACATTTTTTTACAGTTTTTGATTAAATTTTATCAAAAAAATTCATAATAGTTATTAAAACTATTGCAAATTTACAAAAAATGATATAAAATTACTTTGTTATAATTCTTTTTTCGTTATTGATTTGAGATAATGTTTAATGCTTGATTTTATATATCTTAAATTTATGATTAATATCTTTCAGGGGGGATGGCTTTGGCAAATACTGAATTTTTCAAAAAGGTTGCAGATAATAGTAAGTCCGGTCTTAGTCTTAAAGATATTTTTTCTGATTCGTTCAGAAAACATTCAAAGTCAGAGTTTGAATATGCTATAACAGCGGGAATGCGTGTGGGAAAGTCAAACAGAAATATGTTTGATTCGTGGAGAAAACCATGGCTTTGGTTTTCATTTCTTAAGTGGAGTATTCTTATTATTGTTTTCATATATGCCTTAAATTTAATATTGTCAAATATGGGCGTGACTTTGCTTGGTTTGAATATGCTTAACTTTATATTGCCCGGATACATTGTTACATTGGCAGTGATGATTTTGCTTTGGGAATTAAATGTGCCCAGAGACATATCCATTTTTAATATGATGGCGTATTTTGCTGTCGGAGGAGTTTTGTCGATATTTTTTACCGGTGTTATGCTTACTGCAGATATAGCAGGAAGTCTTGAAGCGATGACAGGAATAGAGGGAGCGACTTTTGCTCCGGTGATAGAAGAGCCGGCAAAGTTGTTGGCAGGTGTTTTGCTTATAGTTGAAGCCACTAAAAAAAATAAGCGGATAACAGGACTTACAGGATTGCTTATTGGTGCAGGTGTTGGTGCCGGGTTTACCGGTATTGAATCTATGCAGTATCTTTTTATGTATACCGGGACTCCTGAAGAAGCGATTAATCTTGCTTTGAGACGATCAGTTTTAGTTGGTGGTCATATTCTTTTTTGTGCTCCTTATATTGCGATGTTATGTTTGAGTTATAACAGATACAATAATTGGAAGGGACGTCTTACTGATAAGAAATTCCTTACCGCTTTTGCAATTTCCTTTGCAGGTCATGCCGTTTGGAATTTTTTTGGTGATATTTTTATTGGGGTATTGATTGAGCTTCCTTTGATTTTATATCTCTTATATGTTATAAAGCTTTGCATCGCTCAAACAATACGTGGAGATACAGGTGTTTTTCATAAAAGCAAAGCAAGAGTGTCGTTTGTTCAGTTGCAGTGTACACAAGGTTCATTATATGGCAGATTGTGGCAGATTTCCGATCACGGTAGTCTTTCGATAGGCAGAGATCCGGGTTGTGATATTACTGTTTCAGACCCTGCATCGGGTATAAGCAGAAAACATTGTGTAATTGATTTTAAAAACAGAAAGTGCATTGTTAAGGATTTTAATTCAACAAACGGTACATTTATCGGCACGCAAAGATTAAGACCTGGTGAAGCAGTAAAGCTTTTTGATGGACAGGTAATTAAATTGGGTAAGGGTAACGGAGCTATAAAATTTAAGGTTCAGATTATTAATTGTTAAAGGAGAGATGAAATGAAAAAGAAATTGGCATTTCTTCTTGTTACGGTAATGTTGTTGATCTTGTCCTCGGGATTTTTTTCAACAGCAATCGGAGCAAGCCTTCTGATGAGTAGTGAATCATTTGAAGTTCAGTCAGATGAAACTAACGGAATAAAGCACCTTTCATCACAAACAGATAAGCGTGAAAAAATTGAAACAACAGCAGAAATCAAACACAGAGGCGATGGTGGCGGAGTTTATAGTGAAACATCGACTCCTGAGGATTATTCAATGGAATTTATTTTGGGTGGAGTAGGAGTTGCTTTGATTGTTGTTGCGGTTGTAATAATAATTCTCAAAGCACGTAAAAACAAAAAAACAAAAACTTTTTCGGACAATGAGGAACCTACTATTGCAACTCAACCATTGGATTGCCCTGATGAAAAAGTCGGTTTGCAATCTACACCTGGTGTTTCAGGTCGGATTTCTGTGACTGGGATAGGAGGTTATATGGGCGGAAGAACTTACAATATAGATGAAGTTGTTGTTTCTGTCGGTAGATCTCAGGAATGTGCAATACGTTATCCGGAAGGTGCTGAGGGGATCAGCAAGATTCATTGTAAAATTATTAACAAAAAAGGATCTGTTTTTGTTGAAGATAAATCTACATACGGTACATATCTGCAAAACGGAGAAAGACTTACAGAAGGTAAGTTATATGAGATGAATGATGGAGATGTTATTTATCTTGCAAGAAAAGAAAATGCTTTCAGAATAAATAAAGGAGTGTAAAATATGAAATTGAAGAAAATCTTTTATGTTTTAATGATGGTCTTGATCGTTATATCTTCAGTGGGTTCAGTTTTTGCGGTATCTGAAGAAATTACTACAGATGATTTGCAGCAAATGAGAAGCGGCGTTGTGAGTATAATTGGAATTTCCGAAGAAAATTTATGGTCGGGAACAGGTTTTTGTGTTTCTGAAGAACCTGATGGAACACTTATATTTGTAACAAATGCTCATGTTGTTGTGGATGAGGAAGGTCAAGAAGCAGAAGCACTCTTTATTCCATTGGATAATGGTTTTGTTACTAAAGACGGACTTGATACGGATAAGATTGTTGTACTTGATGTTCTTTATTACAACAAGCAGCAAAATCCCGACCTTGCTGTTTTACAAACAAGAAACCCTATATCTAATGTCTATAAGTTTTCTCTTGCTGATGTCGACCGGGATTTTTCCGGAGAAAAGGTTTATGCAATGGGTTATCCGGGTGTTGTACAGCATGTAGATACTCTGATTGAGGCAAAAGATGTTGTAATTACAGACGGTATGATATCTACAAAGCTTGAAACAATTATGTACGAGGGTACTGACGTATATCTTCATAATGCATTGATTTACAGTGGTAATTCAGGTGGACCTCTTGTTTTAAATAACGGTGCAGTTATCGGTGTTAATACTTCCACATATTCTGAGGATGAGCGATATGTTATGGCAATGTCTGTGTCCGAAGTAGTTGAAATACTTGAAGAACTGGATGTTGATTTTACCATTTACGGTCAGGAAGAAGATGTTGATGTTACAGCTATTATAATTATTATTGCGGCGGTAATAGCATTGGTAGTTGCAGCTGTTGTTATAATCTTTGTGATAAAGAACAAGAAGAACAGTAAGCCGTTGATTGAAGAACAGGTTTCTTATACTGAACCTGTTAAAAATTTTGCAGATCCCACAGAGGAAATAAGGGTAAAACGCATAGCTGTTAAAGGCGTGGGCGGTTATATGGACGGCAGGACTTATGAGTTGTCTGACAGTGTTACTCAGATAGGAAGAAGCAGTGAGTGTATCATAAGATATCCTGAAGGTATCGAGGGTATCAGCAAAGTTCATTGCAAGCTTATCAAAAAAGGCAATTCACTGTTTGTTGAGGATAAATCAACCTATGGAACATATTTAAAGAGCGGTGAAAAACTCATAGAGGGTAAGCAGTACGAACTTAATGACGGAGATATGATTTTCCTTGCAAATGAAAAGAATGCCTTTATGGTGATTAAAAAATAAAAATTATAAAATAAAAATAAAAGGAGTTAAAAATTATGGATTTTAAAAAATGCGAAAATGGTCATTTTTATGATGTGAGTGTGAACAGTACCTGCCCGATGTGTGCTCAGGTCAGCGGAAATTCATCCGTTGAGGATTTAGGTGTTACTGTTCCTGTAACAGGTGGTTTTACATCAGCTTCAGATGTAAACAATCCCGGAATGGGTGACGAATATACAGGTTTTGTGGATATTGGCGGTGCCCACGGATTCAGACCTGCAGTTGGTTGGTTAGTAAGTATTGATGGTCCTACAAGAGGCCGTGATTACAGAATTTATCCGGAGTATAATTTCATCGGAAGATCTGATGAAATGGATATCTGCATTACAGGTGATGATCAGATAAGCCGTGAAAAGCACGCAACCATTGCTTATGACGATCCCACAAAGGCATTCTATTTCGCACCTGCTGATGGTAGAAATATTGTAAGAGTTAACGGTAAGCCCGTGCTTTCAACTGTTGAACTTGCAAAAGGTGATATAATCACAATCGGTTCAACCAAGCTGATTTTTGTGCCTCTTTGCGGTCCTGATTTCAGTTGGACCGACAGCATTGTTAAATAATAATCGACACGAAACAGCATTGTTTTTGCTAAAGATCAGGCACGGACAATGCTGTTTGCGGTTAAAGGGGATAATTATATGAGTAAAAAGAAAACAGTTTTGATTATTCTGCTTTCCTTAGTTATGCTTATAAGTTTTGTCGGTAGCATAATTAATGTTACTGACATTATCAAAAATGCTGAAGAAGAAATTACTACGGTGGAAAATGCTGAAACAACTTCTGAAAAACCCGAAGAAACTCTGACACTTCCCGGTCAAGATATTTTTAATTCAGAAGAGGAAAGTGAAGAGGCTTTTCAGAAAGAAAAAAAGGATTCGGAAAAAGCTGCAGAAGAAGCAAAAAGTAAAAAAAAGAAAGTTTCTGAAGGTGAGGCTGAATCGGTTGCTGCAGAGCTTGTCGACGAAAAGAAAGAATCATTTATGATGAATATTGAAGGGAAAAAGCTCTTTAATACAATAGGCTTTGCAATGATTTTTATTCTTTCTTTTGCTGCTGTTGTTTTTGAACTTACGGGAGCATCAGCTTCTGTTTCTGCTGATGCTTTGAAGGTTTCTTCAATAGGTAAAATAAATAACATAGGTAAAAGATCATATCAGCAGGATAGTGTCGGAGCGGACATTTATGATGACGGAGCCTTCGGTATTGTTGCCGACGGAATGGGCGGTCTTTCCGGCGGAGATGAAATCAGCTCTGCAGTTGTCATAAATATGCTGCAGAATGCTCAGAATACAAGAAACATACCTTTTGATGAAGTGTTGATTAATCTGTCTTCAAAGGCTATAAATGAAGTAAACAGAAAGCTCGGTGTATCTGGTTATTACAAGAGTGGTTCTACTCTTGTAGCTGTTTATGCTAAAAATGGTAGATTCCATTGGATGTCAATTGGCGACAGCAGAATCTATCTTTACAGAAACGGTGCTTTGATGCAGATTAACAGAGAGCATACTTATGAAAATGAACTGCTCCACAATGTACTAAACAGTGAAAGTTCCTTTAATAAAGCAAAGAGTGATCCTCAGGCCAATAAACTTACAAGCTTTATAGGAATGGGTAAAATCAAATATTCTGATTTGTCAACAAGAAGTGTAAAGCTTGTTAAAGGCGACAGAATATTGCTTATGTCAGATGGCGTTTTCGGCACATTATCAGAAAATGAAATTGCAACAATAATACGGGGAAATCATGATTGCGAAATTGCTGCAAAGGCAATAGAGGATGCTGTAAGCAGCAGAAATAAGCCGGGCCAGGATAACTTTACTGCTTTGATTATAGGATTTTAATTTATCGGGTGATTAAGATGATTAACGAAAGAAGTAATCGGGTATATCTCCCGACAGGTTACATACTGTATGGAAAATACCGTATTGTAAGGGTTATCGGTGCAGGTGGGTTTGGAGTTACTTATGAAGTGTATGATATGCATACAGGAAAGCCATATGCACTTAAGGAGCTTTTTCCGTTGAAATTTGCCCGAAGGTCAAGTAATAAAGTAACCGTGGAGCCTACGGACGAAGATTTTTACTTGTGTCTGGATAAATTTAAAAAAGAAGCCGAGATGCTCATGAGACTTTCGGCTGATGACGACATCCTTAAAATTTATCATCTTTTTAATTTCAATAATACAATTTATTATGTGATGGAATTACTTAAGGGAGAAGATCTGCAAAAGAGACTGTCCAGAGGAAGACTTACATGGTCCGAAGCTGAAAAATTGTTTTCGTCATTGATGGCTTCTCTTGAAAAATTACACCGTCTTGATGTAATACATCGGGATATAACACCGGACAACATATTTCTTCTTGAAGATGGCTCGGTAAAACTTATAGATTTTGGATCGGTTCGTTCAATTTATAATACAAAATTTACTACAGCGTTAAAAGAAAAGTTTGCTCCGATAGAGCAGTTTAGTAATGACAGCAAGCAAGGGGCATACACAGATATTTATTCATTATGTGTTACAATTTACTATTCTCTCACAGGCGTTGTTCCTCCAAAGTCTATTGAGAGATTTACAAAAGACGAAATTGTAAACGTTTCTCAGTATTGTCCTTCGTTGCCCGAACATGTAGCGAAGGCAATAATGAAAGGTCTTAATGTGCAAATCAAAGACAGATACAGTTCTGTTAAAGAGCTCTCCGATGATATGTTCATAAAAGAGAAGCAGTCGGCAACGGGTCCGGAACAAAAATTAACAAGACATGCTTTCAGTGAGATTATCGGAATTGCTAAGAAGCATATATTCAGCGAAACGAAGACAGTAGTGCTTTCGTGTGAAAAAGGTTTTTTTGCAGGCAAGAAATTCATATTAAAGCCCGGAGTGGAATATTCTGTAGGACGAAACAGTAATTGCAGATTGGTGTTTCCGATAAACACGACCGGTGTGAGTCGACTGCAGTGTGTTTTTTCCTTTGACGGAAAAAATTTGTTTCTGAGTGATTATTCATCTTATGGAACTTATGTTGACGGATTTCTTATAGGTAAAGAAAAATCGGTTAAAATTTTATCAGGTGCCACTATAAATTTTGCCGGTGAAATATTTAGGATTAGTTATTAATGTTTGATAGGAAGTGGAAAAATGAACTATAATATATGTTTTAATTGCATGAATATATCTGATGCAGGAGCAACAGTGTGTAAGCACTGCGGTATGACTCTCGGAAATAAGCCAGCAGGTGATTCATCCTCGTTGAAAATTGGGACAGTTCTGCACGGCAGATATATTGTAGGTAAAAAGCTTGGTCAGGGCGGCTTCGGCATTACATATATGGGATTTGATCTGGTTTTGTCGTGCAGGGTTGCAATAAAGGAATATTATCCGCGAAACGATGTTTACAGAGATATTAACAAATCTTCACAGCTCGTTTGGAAAACAGAAAACGATTACATGATAGGCTGCAAAAACATTTTAAGGGAGGCTCAGAAGCTTGCTAAGGTTAACAGCATTCCAAATGTTGTGCGTGTTCAGGATACTTTTGAGGAAAATCGTACTGCTTATATAATTATGGATTATATTGAGGGTATAACCTTAAAGGACAAGATAAAAAAAGAGGGTACAATTCCTTTTGAAAAAAGTATCAGTCTTTTAAAGCCTGTTATGATCGGTTTGGAAAAGCTGCATGAAAATGGCATAATACACAGAGATATCAGTCCCGATAATATAATGATAAACAACAAAAATGAGCCCTATCTTCTTGATATGGGTGCGGCAAAGGATATATCATCGGGAGTTTCAGAGCCTGTTGGTGTTGCCAAGCACGGCTTTAGTCCTGTGGAGCAGTATAACAGTAATACTTTTGTCGGTCCGTGGGTCGATGTTTATGCTATGTCAGCTACTATTTTTTATTGTATAAGCGGAAAGGTGCTTACTAGCTCTATTGAAAGAGCAACTGACCGCAGTGTTGACTTTTTAGCGGTAAAGGAAAAGCTTTCAAAAAAGCAGAAGGATTTGCTTATAAGTGGACTTGAGCCCGACTATAAAAAAAGATTGCAGAGCTTACAGCCCTTTATTAACAGCGGTGAAAAATCAGGTACAGGTAACGGTAAATCAGGTAAAATTGCAGCGGCAGTAGTGGCTGTACTTGTTGTTGTCTTTGGCTGCTTGGCGGTTGCATTAAGCGGTGTATTCAATGAGAGAGTTGAGTACATGGGTAATTCAATGGCTAATCTGAACAACAGCGGACAGTTTTTATTGGATTATGAAAATAAAAGCTTCTATATGGTCAGCCGAGATCTGAATTTGTATTGTGCCGAAGCAGGTAGAGTGACGGAGACAGAAAGTTTTGTAGATTTCGGAGAAAAAACATTAGTTGGCGAAGCAGCTGATTTTTTGAATCTTTCCGAAGACGGAAAAATTTATTACCGTTCATATAATGAAGAGGATGAAAAATTCGAAGTTGTAGTTTATAATCCTAAAAGAAAGAAAAATCAAGTGTTATATTCTAACGATAACGGACTAGGCTTCATATTGTATGTAAGAACCAACAGAAATAATGAGTACCTGTATTTATGGATAGTAGATGAGAATGTTGATGATGAATCTGACGCTAATCTGTACCGATATGATATAAAAAAAGACAAGCTGAAGCTCATTTCTGAGACGGCTTCAGCTTATTCGGTATATGATGACAAGATATATATTTGCGAGCAGGTTTCAGAAAACGAAGCGGTTTCTTACACAACAAAATTAAACGGATCTGGTAAAAAGCTTCTTTCAAAAAACAGCAATTCAATAGTTTTGGATGCTTTTTCTGATAAACTTTTAATGATTAAAAATGACGGCGTAACACGAATGTTTTTGGCAGAAACAGACGGTAAGGAGATAGATAATACAGCGTTTTCTAAAAACCTGAAGATTGCCGAAGGTGAAAATCATACCATTATGGAAACACTACTGAAAGATGACTGTAAGTTTGTGTATGATGACAGCTATATTTATTTCTTTGAAAATGGATCCATAAAACAGGTTTCTTTCGATGGAAATGAAGAAAAAGTGTTGTTTTCAAACATTAAAGCAGTTGATTATATGAGTGTTGCGGGTAATTTCTTATATATGCAAATCGAAACACTTAAAGGGTTTGTTTCTAATTATATCATTCCTATTTATCCGAAATATAAAAATGAAAACTATGACGTTTCTGAACTGTGTTTTATTAGTAAGGACGGTGGCTCATATTATATTATCCCGGATGACGAGCTTGAGTACGAGTTGGTTGATGACAGCTATATAAAAATTAAGGGATATAATCCCGGCAAGGATAGTCCTACAGGCTTCATTACCCTTCCTGAAGAGATCGATTATTATCCCGTTAAGGAAATAGACTCCTTTGCTTTACAAGATGTTGAGATCGAAGATTTCCTTTGCCCATATTATCTTGAAGTTATCGGTACTTTCGCTTTTAATGAAACAAATATGGAAAGAATAGAGCTGAACGATAATTTATTGGAGATTAAAGCCAACGCATTTTCCGATACAAATCTTAAAAAGATTAGTATTCCTGCATCTGTAGAAAAAATAGACGGAAAAGCATTCAAATTTACAAGAAGCTTGAAAAAAATAAATGTTTCGAGCAAAAATGAAAAATATACGGATATAAACGGTGTTCTATTTTCAAAGGATAAGAAGACATTGGTTTCTTTCCCGAGAAATTACGGAGTGACAAGCTATACCGTTCCTTCAGGTGTTGTAACGATAGGTAATTCAGCTTTCTATTGTGCTGATATTGAAACCGTAAAGCTGCCGGATACAGTTGAACGCATAAATCAAGAAGGACTTTATAGCTACGATTTAAAAAATTTGAAAATACCTGATAGTGTTGATTTTATGGATATAGACGCGATTTATATCAGTAATGCTACATTTACTCCGTCTGTCACTTCGGTTTCAGTTAAAGAAGGAAGCAGTAAGACAATCGATTTCACTTACTCTACCGACAGTAGCAGCGTGCAAAGTGTTGCTTACTACAGTTCGGGAGTCTGTTCGGTTGATTGGGTTGATGAAGATATAAATAATTTGAATAGACTGAAGATTACCGGAAAAAATGCCGGAGAATCAGCTGTTATGGTTATTCTTATGGATGGCAATAGAAACGCATTGTCGTTTAAAACCATATCACTTACTGTAACAGAATAAAATTTTCAGATTTACTTGCGGACTGCTTTGGTTGTAAGCTGAGGCAGTCCGCTTTTTATTGTTTGTTTTGTGGCTATTTACTTGGCTTTTAAATATTACATACTGCAAACAATCAAACCTCGTTAAGTTTTACAACCTTTACAACAGCAAAACACACCACGATACAATATGTGCTTCTCAGTACCTGAAACCCGCATAAAACGGGCATATATACCGCCAAAATACCGCCCATCGAATACGGTAACAACCCCATGGTTGGTATGACTGCCCTCTGTGCAGTTGCTATTGAAGAGGCTAGTAAATAAGCAAAGCTTGTTACTCGTTGCACTCGTAATAAGAACCCGACCCATAACGAAATCATAGATTTCTATGGGTCCCCCGGAACCTTGTTACTCGCTTGAAGCTCGTAATAAGGGCTTTTCGAAGATTTCAGATCACCTTTCCGTTCAGGCGGAAGGGTGATTTTTTGCGTTTCTCAGGAAGTGAATTTCCAGATGGTTACTCATAAACGCTGGCAATAAGCAGAATATGTTATCTATAACAATGAATAAATGCTTTTACCGAAAAGACAAAGTATATCTACCAAAAAGACAAACATTTGAACTATATTATTTGTTGTGGTATTATGTAATTGTAGACATGAGATAGTATACTCTATTTTAGGAGTTGTTTTGATGATAAATATAAACATTTGCGATGATAGCCAACAGGATATTGAAGTGCTGAAAAATGAACTTGAAAAGTACGGAATAAAAAAGCATAAAAAATTTGATATTACTACATTTATCAAGCCAGAGCTTCTTTCCTATGAGCTTCAGGATAACAAGCTTGCCGATATTTATATTCTGGATGTTTCGATGCCCGGCAAAAATGGATTCGAGCTTGCTGATGAGATAAGAAAATATACCGAAACTGCTGTTATTATATTCCTGACATCTATGGAAAGTCAGGCTACAATGGGATATAGGTCAAGAGCACTGAGGTACGTGCTTAAAGTAAACATAGAACGTGATCTTGAGGAAGCCCTTGACAGTGCGATTTCTCAGGTGCAAAAGTTCAACGATAAAATAATAACATTACGCAGGTATAGTGAATACTGGCGTGTGCCTTACTGTGACATAGTCTGTGTTAGCCGGCTTTCAAGACAGCTTGTGATAACTACCGGTTCTCACGGGGAGCTTACGGATAACAGAGGCATAACAGAATTTTATAATGCTATCGATGATGATAGGTTTTTATTTATTGACAGAGGATGCTTTGTTAACGTGGATTATATTTCTCAGCTTTCGGGATATGAGTTGAAAATGAAAAACGGTAAGGTTTTACAGATAAGCCGAAGATGCCTTCAGGGGGTCAAGAAGTTTTTGCTTGAGTATTGGAGCTTATGATTGGGGGGTGATAAAAATGAATATCTTCTATACAATTATTGAATGGGTGTCTGTTTTTATCGAAGGGTTTATTGTGTTTGCAGTGTCGTGCAGTATGTGCCCTAAAAGATACAAAAAAGGAAAACACATAGCAATGTTGATTGCTTTTGCATGTATTTATACTTTGCTTGTAACAAACATTGATAATCTGACAGTGCATACGGGTTCCGTATTGCTGTTTGCTTTGTGTTTTTCCTTATTAGTCAACTTTTTGGTTTCAAGTGGAAGTATGCTTCTTAGGTGTACATCACTTATAACGACTTGGTTTTTCTTGCATGCATTTGACTATGTGTTTACATATGGCCTTATATTTGTCGAAGAAAAGCTTAGTGTGAACGAAATCGGTCATGCAGTGTTTATTGTTATTGCTGAAGTATTAAAAATTACAATATTCTGCCTTATGTGGAAAATTTATCCGCTTTTCTCTGTGCTGAGCAGGAAATACCTTGGTTTGATTCTGACAATTTCCTTAGGTGCATACTCAATAATGTACAGCTTTGCAGGAATAATAATCAGCGATTATGTTGCTGTGATGCAAATGACTTCATTTTTTTCAATCCTTTTTATCGTTGTGTCACTTATTGCAACTGTCTTTGCTGTTACGGTGAAAACCGGATACGAAAAGGAAAAGCGTGAGACAGAACTTATGGCGATGACCAATTCAATGATGGAGAAGAATTTTCATCAGCTTGAAGCTTCGCACAGTATAATCCGTCAGCAGGTTCACGATTTTAAAAATCACCTTTTAACGTTAAGAGGTATGCTTGAAAAGGATGAAAAAGCAAAGTTATACATTGATGAACTTTTACAGGTTTCTTACGAGCAGGCACAGTATTCTATTTGCGGAAACCGGGTAATTGATTCTATAATCAATTGCAAAATTGCAGAGGCGAAAAGGCAGAATATCAATTTTGTACATAGTGTTGTGCTGTCTCATGAACTTTACATATCTTCGGTTGATATTTGTGCTGTTCTTGCAAATCAGATTGACAATGCAGTCGAAGCCTGTGCCAAGCTTTCTGACATTGAGGAAAAAAAGATAAAGGTTGAAATATGGCAGAAGGAAGCATTTGTGTTTTTTAAGGTTACAAATACTTGTCTTGAGAATCCCTTTAACGGTAAAAATGAGCTTGTGAGTACAAAAAATGATGCCTCCGGCTTACATGGCTACGGAATAAAAAACATCACTAAAACCGCAGAAAGTTATGGCGGTACGATAAAAAGCCATTATGCCGACGGTGAATTTGTATCGGTAGCTATGATTCCGAATAATAAACATTGATATAAAGGAGGAGAATTTTATGAGAAAATATAAGATGTTCCTTACGGCTTTTATACTGCTTATGACGTTATTTGTTTTTAGTGTTAATGCGTCTGATGCAGAAACAGGAGTTTGGGAAAACGGTTTTTATTATGAGGTGGTAGACGGAGAGGCGATAATTCGCAGAGGCGGCACCAGCGGCATTAAAAATCTTGTTATTCCTGAAACTCTCGGTGGATACCCGGTGACTGAAATTAATATGGAGAATTCTGCTGCAGATATAAAATCTAAAGCGATAACCCTACCTAAAACATTAAAAAGAATAGGCAATGTAAACAAAGAGCACGATTTTGAACAATTATATGTTGACAGTATTGAAACATGGTTGAATATAACCGAGAATAACAGTATGTTATATGGTCTTTTTTTCAATACCGATTTTTATGTTGACGGAAAAATTGTGACTGATATTGTCATTCCGGACAGTAAAACGGAAATAAATACCTATGCATTTCATGGACTTAAAATTAACTCTGTTACTTTTTCAGAAAGTATTCAGTCTGTATCCTCTCATGCTTTCGATACTAGTTTTCTTAAAAAAGTTTATGTGCCTGATCTGGAAACCTGGTTCAGAATTTCTAATATATGTACTTATACAGATCCTGAAATATATATTAACAATGAAAAGCCGGTTGATATTGTTATTCCTGAAAACATTGATACAATACCGAACTATGCGTTTGAGGATTTTTATCTTAAAAGTATAACCTTTACAACACCGATAAAGGAATTCGGTTATTATTGGCTTTCTCCGCATTATATGGTTGACGCTTTTTATGTTGATTCCTTTGAAACCTGGATGAACTTTAATTTTGAAGATTATCCTCTTGATCATGCTAAGTGTTTGTATATTGATGGGGAAGCTATAGAGGGTGATTATGTTTTTCCGGAGACCTGTACCAGAATATCCAACCTTGCTTTTTATAATTACAAAGCTTTGAAAAGCATAACACTTCATGCGGGGATTGAACATATCGGAGATCATGCATTTTCCGGAACAGGCATTGAAAATGTTTATGTTGACAGTCTGGAAACCTGGTTTAAAATATGTGACAATATATATAAAAGCAACGGGCAAGCAACGTATAAAGCCAATCCGATGTACTCTGCCAAAAATCTTTACGTTGATGGTGAATTGCTGGTTGATCTGGTAATACCGGAAACTATAACCGAAATACCTGTCTATGGATTGTACGGCATAAAAACGCTTAAAAGTGTGACGCTTCATTCAGGGATTGAATATATCGGAGAGTATGCTTTTGACGGAACCGGAGTTGAAAATATTTATATTGACAGCTTGGAATCATGGTTCCGTATCTGTGACAATATATACAAAGACAATAGCGGTGCAACGCACTTTGCCAATCCTATGTGCTATGCAAAAAATCTTTATGTTGCAGGTGAGTTGTTAGTTGATCTGGTAATACCTGAAACTGTAACCGAAATTCCTGCCTATGGATTATATAATATTAAATCAATTAAAAGTGTAACATTTCATAGCGGTATAACGACTGTGCATAATCATTCTTTTAACAGCTGCACTAATATTAAGGAAGTGTATGTACCCGATATCGGAACATATGCGAGAGTCGGTGCTGTAAACCAAAGCGGTACTCTTGATACCATATATGTTGATGGAGAACCGCTTGTGAATTTAGTTGTTCCGGAAGGTGTAACTGAGTTGCCGGCGAATATTTTCAAAAATTATAAAAAACTTGAAAGTGCAACAATATCCGGAAGTGTGAAAAGCATAGGCGATTCTGCATTTGAAGGGTGCACAAATCTTAAAACTATAACTATGGCTTACGGTATTGAAAGCATAGGACAAAAATGCTTTGAAAACTGCAGAACACTTGAAGCTGTAAATGTTGACAGCATTGCAACTTTGGTAAATATAAAATTTAAAGATATGTCTTCAAATCCTGTGACTCTTGCAAAAAATCTGTATGTTGGCGGTGAGATTGCAGCTGATATTGTAGTTCCCGAGGGCGTTACTGTTATCAACAATTATGCTTTTGCCGGATGCAACACGTTTAAAACCCTTGTGTTACCTTCATCACTTGAAAAAATAGGTGTAAACATATTTACCGATGAATCCCTTGAAAAGGTTTACGCCCCGTCACTTGAAATGTGGCTTGAAATAGATTTCAAGGACAAAACCTCGAATCCTATGGCTTATGCGGAGGAACTGTATATAAACAATGAATTGTTCGAAGAACTCAGGATGCCTGAGGGTGTGTCGGTTGTAAAGCCTTATGCCTTTTACGGGTGTGACTCGTTGAGGAAAATCATAATCACCAAAGAAACGATAAGGTTGTGTGCCTACGCTTTTGCGGAGTGTTCCGATTTTGGCGTTTATGTTGACTTTGTTTCGGATTGGCTTAATGTTAAGTTTGGCTTGAACAATATTATGAACAGGGAATGTAATCCCTTGTATTACGGAGCAAATCTCTATATCAAAGGAGAGCTCGCAACGGAAATAGTAGTTCCGAGCAGCAGCAGAGATATACCGTGTTGGGCTTTTATCAGATGTAAGAGTCTCAAAAAGATAACAATTCCTGCAACTACATCAATCGGTCCGGAGGCTTTTGCAAGCAGTGGTCTTGAAGAGGTGGTGATCGGAAGTCTTACGGAACAGACCGAGCCTAAAGCCGTTATCGTATTAGAGGAATTTGCTTTTGCCAGAGAGCTTGAAAAAATAACCTTCGGCTACGGTGTGAAGAAAATAGGTGATGGTGCATTTTGGAATCATTCAAATCTTAAGGAAGTCATTTTTTATCCCGGCATTGTTTCGATAGGTAAGAATGCTTTTTCCGAAAGCGGAATCACATCGGTCAGCATACCTTCAAGTGTTGAATCGGTGGGTGACAATTCTTTTTCAAAGTGTGCTTCTCTGGAAACGGTAATACTCGGCGATAACGATGAAAAGGTTATTTACAAAACAGCGATAGGAAATTATGTTTTTTCTGAGTGTGATAAGCTTGAATCAGTGATATTTAATTCGGGTGTATGTCGAGTGGGTAAGCGTTCATTTTATAAGTCTGATAATATAAGGAATGTTTACATAAATGATCTTAAGGCTTACCTTGCTATTGGATTTAATTTCAATGACATGCAAGGGGATACGGGCTCTAACCCTGTATCTTACGCTGAAAATGTTTATGTTGAAGGTGAAATTGCTAAAAATATTGTAATCCCCGAAGGCGTTGGGCGTATTTGTGCGTTTGCTTTTGATAACTGCAAAACATTGGAAAGTGTCACATTCCCTTCAACTTTGAAGTATATATATGACAGAGCTTTTCATGGATGCAGTAATCTAAAAAATGTGGAGTTGCCTGAATCACTTATATATATCGGTGACGGAGCCTTTATGGGTTGCAGCAGCTTCACAGAAATCAGTATTGGTGGAAACATAGTATCAGTAGGATTCGATGTGTTTTCCGGTTGTAATAATATTAAGTTGGTTTATATGTACCCTGAATTGATTGAAATCGGAGCTTATGCATTCGGTGGAAACCATAACATAGAGCTTGTTCTTTACTCAGGAACAGAAGCTGCATGGAATGAGCTTCTTAAACAAAACAAAAACACCGGACTTGAAGAAGTTGCTGTATTTTTCAGATACAGGCCGGGAACCATGTATGCTCCTGATTACATTGAAGCTGCTCAGACTACTGATAGTATAACTGTAACGTGGTCGAAAATTAATGGTGTGACAGGTTACAGACTTTATATGAAAAATGATAAAAAATGGAAAACCATTGAAACCCTTAAGGATACTACTTATAAGGTTAAAGGATTACAAGCAGGTACAAAGTACAGCTTTGCCGTAAAGGCTTATATAAGCTCGGGTGCTTTTATTCTTTGGTCAACGGAGTATACTACAATTGATACAGCAACAAAAGCAGTAAAGCCGTCAAAGGTTACCGCTGTAAGTAGTAACGATAAAGTAGAGCTTACCTGGAGTGCTTCTCCCGGTGCAACCGGATACCGTGTCTACCAGTACAGTCCATCAAAGGGTAAGTATGTTAAGATTGCATCAATCAAGGGCAAAACAACCTACACAAAGTCAAAGAATCTCAAGGCAGGCTCACAGTATAAGTTCAAAATCAAGCCTTATATAAAGCTTTCTGACGGAACAGTCATCTGGGGCAGTGCTTCCGACGCATTCACAACGGCAACCAAGCCTCTTGCTCCCACAAAGGTGACGGCAACCACAACCAAATCAACAATTACTCTCAACTGGTCAAAGAGTGCAGGTGCAACGGGCTACCGTGTCTATCAGTACAGCCCCTCAAAGGGTAAGTATGTGATGATTGCGTCGCTTAAGGGTAAGACAAGCTATAAGAAGTCAAAGAACCTTAAGGCAAATACAACCTACAAGTTCAAGATCAAGCCTTATGTTAAGCTTTCCGACGGAACGGTTATCTGGGGCAGTGCTTCGAGTGCATTTGCATTCAAGACGAAGTCTTGATTTTGGTAAAGGTATTCTTTGATATAAAACGAAATAATAATGTCATTGCAAATATCGCTGCTGAATGAGTCAGTATAAGCTTCAGACAGACGCTTTTTAATCACCCGTTTATGCTTTTGAACGGGTGATTTTTTACTTTACCTCAATACGCTTGAATTATTCCTGAAAAACAGTATAATAAAAACAGAATGAAGGGGGCGATTGATATGCCGATTATTACTACAACAAAAACACACACAAGCGGAATTGCTTTGGGCGGCATCGGCTGCGGAAGTGTCGAGCTTTTGCCGGACGGTGAGTTCCATTATTGGCAGATAGCAAATGCGCCGAGAATTACAACAAGATGCAATGAGGCTAAGGTTGATGACGGAGAAGGCAGTACGGGTGCTTTGTCTTTCTTCGTGCGTGAAAAGAAAGAAAATTCAGCACCTGTTATCCGTAAGCTCGGCATGAAAACCGATGCAGAGGATTTTACTTACCGTATGTTTGCCTGGAACAAGCCGGTTGAAAGAATAGATTTTGACGGCAGGTTTCCGATTTGCAATTTGGCTTATACCGACAGAGATTTATCCTGCAGGTTGAGTCTTAGAGCCGCCTCTCCCTTTGTGCCGCACAATTCCGATGTCTCATCCACACCGGGCTTTTATCTGGATTTTGTTGTTGAAAATCCGACGGCTGACACTCTCGAAATCAGTCTGCTTGGTGCTCTCGAGCCCAATTTTGCCAACAAAAAAGAGGGAAACAGAAATTCCCTCAATTCAGTAGGTGACGGTCTGGGCATTCATATTGAGCCTGAAAGAAGGTCGAACTCTGCCTGCTGCGGTGATATCTGCCTTTCTGTAAACGGTGACGGTGAAAAATCCTTTATTACGGCTGATTATTACCGCTACCTGAAGGAGTATGTGTGCGAGTCGCGTTTCGGTGTTACTCAGGAATCCTTTTTGTTTCCTTTCAGGGAAAAGGGTGATTTGCCAAACAGTAAAAACGGCAACAGACCGGGCGCCATACCTGATAATCTTATACTTCTTAAGGATGCGAAGCTGGAGCTTTTGTGTGAGGAGTATCTGGAGTATCCCTTTGCTTTAAGCATTTTTGAAAGAATACGCTACAGTAAGCCTGATTTTCTTAACAGCCGTGAGGACAAGATTGATTTTCTCAGATGCTGCCGCAAGCAGATAAGAAGAATGGGAAAGAGCTTCGGCTCGTGTGCTCTTTGCAGTAAGCTTTTTCTTGCGCCCTATGAAAAGAAAAATGTCCGCTTTGTTCTCACCTGGTACTTCCCGAATTGCTTCAGCGAGAAAGGAAAGAGACTGGGACACTACTATGAAAACCTTTATAAAAGCTCTCTTGATGCCAACCGATTTCTTAGTGAAAATTACAGCAGTGTATGCGAAAAAGCAGTTCAGTTTGCAGAGCTTCTTTATTCCACAAGTCTTCCGTCGGTTTATCCCGATTCCTGGTCGTCTAATCTTTCACAGCTCGTTAAAAGCTCCCGGTATCTGAAAAACGGAAAATTCGGCTTGTGGGAGGGGCTCGGCTTCTGTGGCTTCCACACAACGGACATTACCTATCACGCATCCTTCGGGCTTGTAAATTTATTCCCGGATCTGCAGAAAAAGCAGATGAGGATGGGTGCAGAATTTCAAAGAAGGGACGGCAGAGTACATCATTTGTTTCTGCCCGATTTTGAGCATGTTGACGGCGGCTATGACCGGGTTGATATGAATATGCAGTTCGTTCTGATGGTGCTTCGCGATTATCTTTTTACGGGTGACCGTGATTATCTTTTATCCCTCTGGGGTAATGTGAAAAGAGCGATGGATTCCATTGAAAAAATTGACAGAGACTCTGACGGACTTCCCGATTACAACACGAAGCGCAATACCTATGATGCGTGGAATTTTTCAGGTGCATCTGCCTATATCTCAATTCTCTGGCTTGCCTCTCTTAAGGCGGCAATGGTTCTTGCTGAAAAAGCAGGTGATCAGACCCGCTTTGAAAGCTGGAAAAGCACCTTGGAAAATGGGAAAAAATCTCTTGAAGAAAAGCTCTGGAACGGCGAGTATTACAATCTGTGGATAAACGGAAAAGAAAGCGATGAATCGCTTATGACCGATCAGCTTGACGGAGAGTGGTTCTTGCGTATGGCGGGCCTTTCGGGAAATCTTCCCGACGAGCGTATCGGTCAGGTTGTGGAGTACATCTTCCAAAGAAATTTTGATAAGGAGCAGGGCCTTGTTAATGCAACTTGCCCCAAAGACCGAAAAACAACGCTTCATACCTACAAAAACTGTCAGGCAGGTGCTGTGTGGACGGGCATCGGTTATGCCTTTTCAGCTCTTGCCGTTTCGGTAGGGCACAGAGAAATAGCCGACACGGTTGTCAGCTCAATTCACAACAATCAGCTGAGATTCGGTCACTTCTGGGATCATTGGGAGTGCGGACATCATTACACCCGTCCTATGTCAAGCTGGTCTACACTCCATGCCGTTTCGGGACTTGCGGTTGATTATGAAAAAAGGAAGCTTTCACTCAGTCCGACAGACAAAAATGTTACCTTCCCGCTGGTGATTCCCGATGTGCTTGCAAAGGTCAGCTTTGCGGACGGCAAGTGCAGTATAGAATGCATTGAAGGAAGCCTGAATGAATGGGAAATAAAAGTAGCCTTATAATATGCTGACTTGAGGAGAGACGAAATGATTTTACTTAATGCAAGGGAATTCGGAATGTTTCCCGGCTGTGAAATAACCGGGAAGCTTGCAGAGCTGCTCACTTACGCTTCAACTCTCAAGGGCGACAAGATAATTACCTTTGACAAGGGTACATATTATATTGACAGTGAGAAGTGTATAAAGAAGCTGCTTTACACCACCAATACCGCAGGTGATGAGGAATACGAAAAAAATGAAGCTCCTCATCTTAATAAAGTTGCTTTTTATCTTGATGGGGACAGCCTTTATGAATTCAGAAAAGGCAGGATGTACTTTTTCGGTAAGGATTATTATGTGCCTGCTGATAAAAGTGCAAGGTTTGCCGGAGGAGAGCATCTTAAGACGGAAAACTGTTCGGCGGTGAAAGAAACATAAATCAGTCAGACCTTCAACATAACCGTGTATGCTTTTAGAAATAATAAACTAAAGGTAAGGAGTAATTTTATGAAAAACAAATCGGTAGTAAAAATTATTATTATCGCTGTTCTTGCAGTATGTATAACTTGTCTCTTGACTTTTTTTATAAAAGATACCGACGGTGCGGACAATGCACCGTCTGTCAACGTAATGCAGGCTGATATTGATGAAGCCGTTAAAAGTGGGGAGCTTGATATTAACAAAGTAAGAGAGCTTTATGTAAATGCAGTAGACGTTCACGCCAAGTGGTTTTCAAGGCCTGCGGTTTCCGAAGCAGACACAGTGACAGATACCAAGGGACGTGTTTACCGTGCTGTTACAGAGGGCTTTGATTCTGAAGCTGAGTTGCGTACAGAGCTTAAAAAGTATTTCTGTGATAAGTCCTGCGATTACATTCTTGATAACAACTATATCGAAAGTGACGGAAAACTGTACTTTGCAGTTCTGGGAATGGGCTTTCCGGGAAGGCTTGAGGTAACGGGAGATTCTGTTGAAAAGGATGAAACGGGCTGGACCTACAGGATTTACTACTGTACGGTAAATAACGGCAAGAAGGTTGACGATCTGATTTATGAAAAAAAGATAAGGCTTGTTGACGGAAACTATATTTTTGAGGATTTTTACCCTGATGCTATGAGGTTCAAATTCAAGCTTCTTGGTTTGATTGAGGAATCCAAAATGGAAACAGTTGAGCTGACAACTGATTTGCAGCATTCGTTGAATGTTTTTCTGAGCTATTTTTCCAAACCGACCATTGAGCCTTTTTCTGATAAGCCTGCTGTTCAGGATGCTGTAGATTTTGCACTTGATCTTAATTTCCGTAATCAAGAGTACAAAGAGGCAAAATTTGAATTACTTGACGGAATAAAGATCGTTAATTCAAGACCGTATAATTACCGTATCAAAAGAACAGTTGCAAACGAGACGATAAAGAAGTATTTTGCTTCAGCTGATGTTGGCGAAGATTACGGTAAAAATGCTGCAAATTATCTGGACGGATATTATTATTTTCAATTTACCGGCGGAATGGCAGCTTATATGGCATCCTTTGCAACATCGGTGAAAAAATCAAATGAAGGAGAGTATAGGGTAGAATTTAACTATTACAGGGTGGAATCAAAAAATGAGGATTTTTATTCTTACACCGATGAGCAAATAAGAAATGCAACGGACATTCCGATAAATATATATTACGGTAAAGGTACTGCCTGTATCAGGTCCTCTGATATCAGCAATCCGGATACATATTCAATGGTATCTTACTCATATTATTCGGACAGATGATCTGAAATTACGCACCTTCAGCAATGCTTAAGAGCAGAGGCTTCATCTGAAGCACCTGCTCTTTTGATCTTTTCTGCTTTGTCATATCAAAAAAGTATAAATATATAATTAAAAAGTTTATGTATTATGCATTCTGCCTATTGCAAAACAAATAAAAAACAAGTATAATGTAGAGGATTAGTAGTATGGAGTACAAGGAGTAATTTTAGGCTACGATTAATTTTACAATATGAAAGGAAGATTATTATGCTTCAGAATGCACCCACAAACAACAAAAGTGTTCTTGAGTGGCTTGAGGACAAGCTTGCTCTTGTAAACCCTGATAAGGTAGTATGGATTGACGGCTCAGAAGAGCAGATCGAGGCTCTTCGTGCAGAGGCTTGCTCAACAGGCGAGCTCACAAAGCTCAATCAGGAGCTTCTCCCCGATTGCTATCTTCACAGAACTGCAGTAAACGACGTTGCACGTGTTGAAGGCAGAACCTTCATCTGCGCTCCCACAAAGGAAGAAGCAGGCCCCACAAACAACTGGATGGACCCCACAGAGGCTTACGAAATGCTTTACGGCATTGCTAAGGACAGCTACAAGGGCAGAACTGCCTACATCATTCCTTATTCAATGGGCCCCGTAGGCTCCAAGTTCTCAAAAGCAGGTATCGAGCTTACAGACTCAATCTACGTTGTACTCAACATGGTTATCATGACAAGAGTAGGCTTCAACGTGCTTGAAAGCCTCGGCGACAGCAATGACTGGGTTCGCGGTCTCCATTGCCGTTGTGAAATCGACGAAGAAAAGAGATACATCTGCCAGTTCCCCCAGGACAACACTATCATCTCCGTTAACTCAGGCTACGGCGGAAATGTTCTTCTCGGTAAGAAGTGCTTCGCTCTCCGTATCGCTTCCATCCAGGGCAGAAAAGAAGGCTGGATGGCAGAGCATATGCTTATCCTCGGTATCGAAAATCCCGACGGTGAGGTTAAGTACATCTGCGCAGCATTCCCCTCAGCCTGCGGCAAGACAAACCTCGCTATGCTCATTCCTCCCGAAGGCTACAAGGCTAAGGGCTACAAGGTATGGTGTGTAGGTGACGACATTGCATGGATCCGTAAGGGCGCAGACGGCAGACTTTATGCTATCAACCCCGAAAACGGCTTCTTCGGTGTTGCTCCCGGTACAAATATGAAGTCCAATCCCAACGCACTTCTTTCAACAAAGAAGGGCACAATCTTCACAAACGTTGCTCACAACCTTGATGACAACACAGTATGGTGGGAAGGCCTCGACAAGAATCCTCCCGAAAATGCAGTTGAATGGACAGGCAAGCCCTGGAACGGCAAGGTTGATGAAATCAAGGGTGCTCACCCCAACAGCCGTTTCACAGCTCCCGCAAAGAACTGCCCCTGCATCAGCAGCGAGTTCGAAAATCCCAACGGTGTACCCGTTTCAGCAATTGTGTTCGGCGGCCGCCGTGCAAAGCTTGCTCCTCTTGTATATCAGTCACGTGACTGGAACCACGGTGTATTCGTAGGTTCAATCATGGCTTCCGAAACAACCGCAGCAGCTTCAGGTGCAGTAGGTGTTGTTCGTCGTGACCCCATGGCAATGCTTCCCTTCTGCGGTTACGATATGGCTGACTACTGGCAGCACTGGATTGACATCGGTGAAACTCTTGAAGCTGACAAGGCTCCCAAGATCTTCAACGTTAACTGGTTCCGTAAGGATGATGAAGGCAACTTCATGTGGCCTGGCTTCGGTGACAACCTTCGTGTTCTTGAGTGGATCATCAACAGATGTGAAGGCAAGGTAGGCGCTCAGGAAACTGCAATCGGTTACCTTCCCTATGCTGAAGACATCAACCGTGAAGGTATTGAGGATGAGGTTTCACTTGAACAGCTCAACTCAATTCTTGACGTTGACAAGGCTCTTTGGGCTGAAGATGCAAAGGGCATCGAAGAGTTCTACGGCAAGTTTGGCGACAAGCTTCCCAAGGAGCTTCGTGCAGAGCTTGAGACACTTAAGAAGAATACCGAAGTTTAATTCGGAATTCGGAATGCGGAATTCGGAATTGTATAGCAAGGAAGAAGGACGCAAACTGCAATATAAACACAAAGAGGTTCCCATCAGGAGCCTCTTTTTTGTATATCATATTGAAAAAAAGTTATTCCGTGCTATAATATTTGTATCACAGTAAATAGGGGTGTTATAATGAACAAAAGAAAGATTTTGAAAGTTGTGAAATGGATAGTCGGTGTTTCAGCTTCTGTCTATGTCTTCTTTATTCTCTTGTTTACATATAATTGTAGCGGTTGGAGTCAGCTTGAAGAAGATGGAGCTTTTCGGATTTATTATCACAAATGGTCCGGGAATGTTTTGGTTGGTGATTACTGTTGGGACGGTGACGAAAATAATATGACCGTAACAATACCCGATGAAGCTGACGGAAAGAAAATTAACAGCTTAGGCGGTTTTATAGGCAGGGGAGCTCCGCTTTTGTTTCGTATAAACCTGCCGGACAGTATTGAAAAAAATGGAGAGTACAATTTTACGGTAAAGCTTGGTGAAAACATTAAACAAGTATACCGCTTTTTATATATCGATGAATTCACCGATATAAACGGTGAGTCAATATGTGTGATAAACTATTACTACGAAGTCTCCGAGAACAACAAATGGATTTATTCAAAGGACGGAAAGCTTTATGACAAAAAGACTGACGAGCTGTTAGGTATTACTTCCGGTTGACAAAACGAAAAGAGTATAACAAAACCCATCGGAGTGAAATCCGATGGGTTTGCTTCTGTTATTTTTCAGCCGAGCAAAGCTCAAATCTTGCTTCAATGCTCTTCCATGTGTCAGGGCTTTCGTTTTTGTACTTTTCAAATTCATCAACGGCAATTCTGTAAGCCGCTTTTTTCTTTTCGTCGCCTTCGTTTTCATAAAGCTCAAGCACGGTGCGGATTTCTCTGACGGTATCAACGAGCTTGGTGTCGTCGCAGCTGCCTTCGTCAAAGTCCGCGAAAAGTGCACGGATTTTGAGCGCGCGTACCATGTTTGAACGCTTATCCTCCGTAAGGTCATAGAAGAGATAGGGGAGGATTGAAAGCACGGTTCCGATGAAGCTGCAGATGATAACCACCTTTAAAATCGGGTTGCGGAAATCGGCGTTGTAAAGGTCGGTGAAGTTATTTGTAAGACCGTACTGCTTAAGTATGAAGGGCATTACGTATCCGGTGCCGAGTCCGATGATGCTTCCGATGAAAATTCCGCTTTGTTCGATAAAGCCTTCAATGCGGTCTCCTGTTTTATACTGCTGATAGTCCATAATGTCCGCCTTGATTGCAGGAAGATAGATTATAGAGAGAGCACCGAACATATCCTTAATGAACATAAGCACAAAGAAAAGATAGTATTTTTCGTAGCAGGTAAGCATAAGTGCCATACATATCGCCTGAACGGAAAGAGAAAGAAGGCAGATTTTCTTTTTACCGAGCTTGTTTGTAAGATACGGCGCAAGAGCCATACCGGGAGTTGCTGCCTCGCCCTTTATTAGTATCATCGTTGTGTGGATTGCCTTGTTGTTCATACCGTAAAGGAAAACCCATTCAAAAAGTGAGCCGTAGCTGTGGTTGAGGAAGCTTATCCAGGTTGATGTGTTTATTATCCAGAAGTATTTGTTCTTGGACACTTTTCTGAAGCCCTCTATAAAGCCCATTTTCTGAACATACTGAGCAGGGGCAATAACCTTTTCCTTTGTACCGAAGATGCAGAGCATACTTACGCAAACACCTATGGTGCAGAATACGGGGAAAGCAATACGGTAGGTCTGAAGGTCATCCGTTGAGCCGATAAGGCGTACGGCAGGGTTGACAACAGTGGGAGCAAAGGAATAGATGATGGAGCTGACGCCGATTATCCACGAGCGCTCCGAGGAGTTGGGGGAGAGCACCTGAACAAGACTTGCATAGGCTGACAGATAAAAGGGAGAGCAGACCTGAAGCAGAGTGTAAACAATGAGAACAGAGTAGAACTTCTGATTGTAGGTCATAGTCTCATAGGGCAGATATACAAAAAGTGTACCGAGTGCTGCCGTGGGAACACCCATATAAAGAAGATAGGGACGGAATTTACCCATTTTACTGCGGGTGTTGTCAAAAAGCATCGCTCTTGTGGGGGCAATAAGCAGCATAAGAAGAGTTACGATTACATTGATGGTCTGAATGTCAACAAGCTCAAGTCCGATTGCAGGGCCGACAATCATACTGCCCGTGTCAAGGGTGATTTTTCCCACAAGTGAGATGATGAAATAAACACCGGCGCCGCCTACGGAATAGGCGAGCATCTCTCTGTAGGAAACATATTTACCTGCAGACGGAGTTCGCCATTGGCTTTTTACGTCACCGAGGAAGCTTTTTGCTTTTGATTTGAGTTCACTGATTTTACTCATAATTATTTCCTCCTTGTTTTTTGTTTTCGATAAGCTCATAGAGCTTTTGCGAAAATCCGTATTTTTCCTTTAATGCTGCAATTTCTCCGAGATCCGGGGCTTGTGTCTTTTTCAGCTTGCAACGAAGCATAAGGTTTTTCGGTGAGTGTGCAAAATCCACAAACTCGATTACATCCACACCGTAACCGCATTTTTTGAGAATTTCTGCACGGATGCTGTCTGTAAGAAGAGCCGAAAAACGCTCCTTGAAAAGTCCGTGACCGAGAAGAAGGTCGAAGTCTCCGCCCTTTTTTATGGATGAGCAGATTTCGTGCTGACAGCAGGGTACGGAGAAAATGTGCTTTACCTTGTTTTCGATGGCGTGGAAAAGGGCAAAGTCCGTTGCAATGTCGCAGGCGTGAAGGGTGATTACCATATCAACCTCGCCCTCGAAAAGCTCACCCTTTGTGACATCGTTGACGTAAAAGTGAAGATTTTCATAGCCGTATTTCTCTGCAATTTCGTTGCAATTCTTAACAACATCCTCTTTAAGGTCGTAACCGATGACACGGGCGTTGACCTTTCTTATCTCGGTGAAATAGTAGTAAATGATGAAGGTGAGATAGCTTTTCCCGCAACCGAAGTCAAGGATTGTAACTTCATTTTTTCCGAATTCTCTGAAGGCATCGTCAACAATTTCGATAAAGCGGTTAATCTGTCTGTATTTGTCGTATTTGCTTTTTATTACTTTGAAATCCTCGGTGAAAACGCCAAGGTCAACAAGGGCAGGAATGTTTTCGCCCTGAGCGAGAATGTACTTCTTTTCCTTGTTGTGTTTTTTTTCGGTGACCTTGATTTCGTTTCCCGTAACCTTGCGCTTTGTTTTGTCGGGGAAAATCGTGTAGTGCACCGTTGTGCCCTCTGCAGTGATGCAGCACTGCGAAAAGCTGTGACGAAGCTCCTTTTCAATCATTCCCGTAAGCTCGTCACTGCTGAGGTTCCGGTGGAATGCCTGAGTGCCCTTGATTTTTTCCTCTTGCCAGAAATTTCCTTTTTTCGAGACAAAGGGACGCAGAGTCACCTTGCTGATTTCACTTGCTTTATCTCTTTTTGAGGAGAAAACTATTTTTTTTATTTTGCCCTCAAGCTTTTCTATGTCTTCACATATAATATAATTCATATTATACCGCCTTTTTAATTGTATAGACTTTTAGTAAGCTTACATAATTCTATCACAAATATAATCAAAAGTACACATAATTAACAGATAATTGTTGACTCAAATAAAATTTTAATGTATACTTTATTGGTAAAATTGTGCTTACCGATGAGCCTTTGCTTCTTCGGTGGAAAACGGAGGAAAAGAAATGGATAAAAAATATTCACTTGAAATGAAGAAAAAAGCATTTCCGATTATTCTCGAAGTAATCGCATTCGTGCTTATGGTTGCTCAGTTTGTAACGAGACTTAATTTTGTTTCCGTCATCTGTGTGGCTTATTGCTGCATCCTTTCCGCAATCATTTTCCTTTCTCTTATCATCAAGAAAAAGGTTTACATTTCAATGCTTATGGGCTATGTCATCAATGCTCTCGGTGTGTTCTTCTTCCACGTCATTTTCGGTGCTGATGCAGGCTTCGGTGCCTTCACAAGCGGTCACACCGGCTGGTCAACAGCAGACAACCCGCTTTTTGCAGGTGAAGGCTCATTCGCAACAAGACTTTTAGGCAATGTCCTTCTTTCTCTGCCTCTTGTTTTCGCAATCCTTGCACTTTTCTTTGTGGCAAGAAAGAATTGCAATAAGCAGAAGGTAAAGGGCTTTTTCACCTTCGTCCTTTCAGTTGTGCTTATGGGTGCATCCGTTTTTCAGGTACTGTTTATGAATATGAGAACAAAGCCCGTTACAGACAGACTCTGGGAGGGTCATAACGATTATCTCGGTAAGGTTGACCCTGCAACAGACACAAATCCCAATGTTCTTGTAATTCTTATGGATGACCTCGGCTACGGTGACATTGGTCTCAACGGCTCAATTTACAAAACTCCCAACATTGACTCAATCGGCGAAAACGGACTTAACTTTGAAAACTTCTATTCAAGCTATTCCGTTTGTTCACCTGCACGCTTTGCCTGCCTTACAGGCCGTTACCCCTACAGAGGATATGCAGACAATGTTATTTATCCCACAGTTTCAACTCTTACTCCCTTTGCACAGACAAGAATCTTCAACTCAATTGAAATGGGCAACAACTGTGACGGTATGCTCGGTGACGAAATCACAATTGCTGAAACCTTCAGAGCAGCAGGCTACAGCACAGGCTGCTTCGGTAAGTGGCATCTCGGTGACTACGGCGAATACCTTCCCACAAATCAGGGCTTTGATTACTTCTACGGCAGCCACCATGTAAATGATATGGCTCCCTTCTATCACGCTGTTGAGGAAAACGGTGAATACACAATCGTTCACGGCACAGAGGAAATGAAGGACGAAAACGGCAAGAAGGATCAGAGCAAGCTTACAGAGTGGATCCACGACGAAATCACTGCATGGATCACGGAAAAGGCTGAAAACGAAGAGCCCTTCTTTGCTTACTATACATCACCCTGGCCTCACGGTCCTGTGTTTGTCGGTGACGATTACAAGGGCGTCAGCGGTATGGGTACATATGTTGACTGCGTCAAGGAGTTTGACGCTTACCTCGGAAAGCTCTTTGAAACGATGGAAGAGCTCGGCGTTCTCGAGGATACAATCATCATCTTCACAAGTGACAACGGTCCTGCTCTTGAAGGCTCCGTCGGTGATCTTCGCGGCGGTAAGTACCTTGCTTACGAGGGCGGACAGAAGGTGCCCTTTATGATCCGTTGGGACAATAACGACGGACTTTTCGAAAAGGGCGAGGAAAGAACACAGTCTGCAACTCTTGTTGACCTTTATCCCACGCTTGTTGAAATGTGCGGAATCACCGGTGACGGCGGCAAGGAGAATTACCTTCCCACCGACAGAGAAATCGACGGTGTTTCGATGGTTCCCGTAATCACGGACGATGAGGTTGTACATACAAAGGAGCATCCCATTCTCCATATGAAGCGTGAGGACATCAAGGCAATCCAGTACTCCGTTTCAACAGAGAGTATCCTTGAAAGAGATGAGTACAAGGATTACGACTACAAGGTGCTCAACGAAAACGAATTCATCACCTTCAAATACTTTGACAAGATCCAGAACGATAACTCAGCCTTCTGGGACAAGAATCGCAAGAACTGGCTTCACATTCTCACCGATGACTATCAGGAAAACTACAACCGTACTCCTGCTTATCCCACAATTTCCGATGAAATGCACGAGAAGCTTGATGAAATTCAGGCTGACTTTGCAGCCAACAGAAGAGGAATAATCGAATAATGCCTCCTCTTTCGATAATGATAAAGCCTGCCTCGAGCCTTTGCAACCTCAGATGTAAGTATTGCTTTTACTGTGATGTTGCAGCTCACAGAGATGAGTTCTCTCTTGGTAAAATGGAACCTTCGACGGCAGAAAATCTTATAAAAAGCGCTCTCAGCTTTGCTGAGGGCTGCTCTGTTGCCTTTGCCTTTCAGGGAGGTGAGCCTCTTATTGCAGGAAAAGAATATTTTGAAAAATTTGTTTCTCTTGTCAATAAGTATAACAGCAGAGGCTCGGAGATTTTTTACTCGATTCAGACAAACGGCACCTTGGTTGATGACGAATGGGCAAGGTTTTTCCGTGAGAATAAATTTCTTGTGGGACTAAGCCTTGACGGCGATTACGAGGGCAACAAATTCCGAGTGGACGCTCAGGGACAGAATTCCTACTACAAAATCACAAGGGCGGCAAACAAATTTGTAAAGCACGGCGTTGAGTTCAACATTCTTACGGTGCTTACGGGCTACTGTGCAGAGAATGCGGAGAGAATTTACAAGCATTTTCGTTCTATGGGTTATAAATATCTGCAGTTTATTCCTTGTCTGAGACCGATGGGGGACAACACTCAGAGCGAGCTTTATATGACAAGCGAGCAGTATGCCGACTTCCTCATAAGAATTTTCAATCTTTATGTCAAGGATTTCACGAGAGGAAATTATATGTCTGTGCGTCAGTTTGATAACTGGGTAAGAATGTACCTTGGCGAAAGACCCGAGCAATGCGGACTTTGCGGTCATTGTACACATCAGTTTGTCGCTGAGGGTAACGGAAACATTTATCCCTGCGATTTCTACTGTACCGATGAATGGCTGCTTGGCAACATCAATGAAAAAAGCCTTGAGGAAATGGCTGAAAGTGAAACGGCGGTTAAGTTTATCAAGGAAAGCCTTCCCGTAGACGAGAAATGCAAAGGCTGCCGCTTTTATCCCATCTGCAGGCAGGGCGGATGCAAGCGCAACCGTGAAAGTGCAGACTATTGCAGCAGTTATATGAGGTTTTTCTCTTCCTGTCTGCCTCTTTTCAGACTTTTCAGAAAATAAAAGAAAAGGTGCTTTGGTTAAAATGAAAAATTTAGGTTATTATAACGGTAAATACGACGAGCTTGAAAAAATGCAGATTCCGATGCTCGACAGAGTCTGTTTTTTCGGTGACGGTGTTTACGATGCCACATATTCCTATAACTATGTCATCCACGACCTCAAGGAGCACGTTGACAGATTTTACAGAAGTGCAGACCTTCTCGAAATGGAAGTGCCGATATGCAAAAGGGAATTAAGTAAGCTTCTTTGCGACCTTGTGAAAAAAGTTGACAGTCACGAGCAGTTTGTTTATTTTCAGCTTACAAGAGGCACCGGAATCAGAAATCACGTTTACCCCGACAGCGAAAAGGCCAAGGCAAATCTCTGGATTGTGCTTACACCGAAAAAGGTCACAGACACCTATAAAAAGGTTAAGCTTATCACAAGGCCCGACACAAGATTTTACCATTGCAACGCTAAAACAGTTAACCTCATTCCTGCTTGTATGGGTGCAAATGCGGCTCATCTTCAGGGGGCAGACGAATGCGTCTTTCACCGCGGTGAAGAGGTTACTGAATGTGCCCACTCAAATGTACACATAATAAAGGATGGAAAATTCATAACTCATCCTGCTGACGAGCTTATTCTCAACGGAATTTCCAGGCTCAATCTTCTTGCAAAATGTGAGCAGCTCGGTATACCCTTTGAGGAAAGAGTGTTTACCTTAAGTGAGCTTTTCGATGCTGATGAAATTATGATTTCCTCCTGCGGCTCATTCTGCCTTCAGGCAAGTGAAATTGACGGCAGAGCGGTCGGCGGAAAAGCACCCGTAATTCTCAAAAAGCTTCAGGACACACTCGTGAAGGATTTTCACGAGGAATGCGGAGAATAATACAGATATAATATTTAAAAGAAAGGAG
Source organism: Acutalibacteraceae bacterium (assembly GCA_045601905.1). Classification (GTDB taxonomy): domain Bacteria; phylum Bacillota; class Clostridia; order Oscillospirales; family Acutalibacteraceae; genus UBA6857. The sequence continues at coordinate 54,942 of JAZSAM010000010.1, forward strand.
AAGGTTTATGCCTTATTACAGAAGTGCCGTTGTGGTTGACCTTGATACTGTGAGAGAAAACTTCCTTGCGGTCAAGGAAAAGGTCGGCGAAAACACGGCTGTTATGGCAGTTATAAAGGCTGATGCCTACGGTCACGGCGCGGTTGAAACCGCAAGAGAGCTTGAAAGACTCTGTGATTTTTACGGTGTTGCCGACATTGATGAAGCAATGCAGCTTCGTATTGCAGGCTTTAAAAAGGCAATACTGATTTTAGGCAGAACTGATCCTTATTACAGTGACGTTATAATAAAATACGATATACGCCCCACAATTTCCTGCGTAAGTGATGCAATTAAGCTGAATGAGGAGGGCGAAAGACAGAACAAAAAGGCGAAAATCCATATCGCTCTTGATACGGGTATGAGCAGAATAGGCTTTCAGGCTGATGAGATCAGTCAGATCGTTGAAATTTCGAAGCTGCCCTTTATTGAAATTGAGGGAGTATTCTCTCATTTTGCTGCGGCGGATGATGCCGATCCCACAAGAGCAATGGCTCAGAAGGAGCTTTTTGACCGCCTTGTTTCTGAAATTGAAAAAGAGGGAATACAGATACCTGTAAGGCATATGAACAACTCAGCGGGTATTATTAACCTTGAGGAAAAATATGATATGGTAAGAGCAGGTATTGTAATTTACGGCCTTTATCCGAGCCACGAAATTGACAAATCCCTTCTTAAGGTAAAGCCTGCGATGCGCTGGGTGGCAAAAATCAGCCACATTAAAACTCTTCCTGCAGGCAGAGAAATAAGCTACGGCGGAACCTATGTCACAACAAAGCAAACCCGTGTTGCAACCGTTCCCGTAGGCTATGCTGACGGTTATCCCAGGTGCCTTTCCAATGAGGGTGAGGTGCTTGTCAAGGGTAAAAGAGCACCGATTATCGGAAGAATCTGTATGGATCAGTTTATGATTGATGTGACAGACATTGACGGTGTCGAGCTTGGCAGTGAGGTTACTCTTGTAGGCTGTGACGGAGATGAATGTCTTTCCATGGAAGAGGTTTCCGAAAGATCCTACTCCTTCAACTACGAGCTTCCCTGCAGAATTTCCAGGCGTGTGCCGAGAATTTATTTCAAAAAGGGCAAGGAAGTTGTAAGTCTTCATTATCTTATAGATTAAAAGCAAAAAAACCGCCTTGTATGTTTAAGTTCATATAAGGCGGATTGATTTATAATATAGCTGAGGTGATGATTATGAAAGAAAGAAAATTTGACCTTACATCAAGGTGGCTGCACATTTTCGCAATGTCATTCATGCTTCTTGATCATATGTGGGCAACGGTGCTCTCCGATTACGGGTGGATGACTCAGGTCGGAAGAATTGCTTTTCCGATTTTTGCCTTTATGACCGTTGAGGGCTATGTACATACAAGCAATTTCAAAAAATATATGACGAGACTTCTTGTTTCTGCGGTGATTTCGGAAATTCCCTTTAACCTGATGCTTTCGGGAAGCGTGTTTTATCCCTATCATCAGAATGTTATTTGGACTTTCCTTATCGCACTTTCTTTAGTGCATCTCAACGAGCTTGCGAAAAAGAAGGAGAAGTGGTGGCTGACACTTCTTACCGCCGTCGGAACAACGCTTTTCGGTTATGTTATAGGACTTATAACCTTTGTGGATTACAACGCAGGCGGCATCCTTATGGTGCTTGTGTTCTATTTCTTCCGCGGAAGAAATTGGTGGAATTACATAATTCAGTTTGCGGCACTTTACTATATCAATGTAGAGATCTTACAAGGTCTTTATTTTGAAGTGGAAATTTTCGGCAGAACAGTTGAGGTTGTTCAGCAGGGACTCGCCCTTTTTGCACTTCCCTTTATCTGGCTTTATAAGGGAAGACCCGGTAAGAAAAGCAAGGCGTTCCAGTATTTCTGCTACGCTTTTTATCCTGCCCATATGCTTGTGCTCTGGTTGATAATGACTTATGCATAAGGAAAATTTTTCTTGAAATTAAACTGTTTTTGTGCTAATATAATTATAGTGACAGTCTGTCACAAGAAGAAAACAGTAAATTTTAAGGAGGAAAAACTATGTTCGACAAAATTATTGCATTTTTCATTGCAGTCATCAACTTCTTTCTGGGTATCTTCGGACTCGGCGGAATCGGCGGACAGAAATACGATTGCCAGACCTTCCTTGATATGTCCTATGGCACTCACGAAAGACAGGTAGTTGATCTTTGCGTGCCTGAAGGAGCTTCGGGTGACATCGGACTTGTTCTGTTTATCCACGGCGGAGCATGGATTGGAGGCGACAAAAAGAGCTACGAGGGCGGAATGAACTACGGTGCATCAAGCCTCGGCATTGCAACTGCATCAGTAAATTACCGCTACATTTCCGAAAATGTTGACCTTCTCGATGTGCTCGATGACATCGATGCGGCTCTTGCAAAGGTAAAAGCCAAGGGCGCCGAGGTCGGTGTGAACATCAACAAGGTGCTTCTCACGGGTGACAGCGCAGGCGGACACCTTTCACTGCTTTACGCTTATGCCAGAAAGAGTACTGCTCCCATTGCTCCCGTTGCCGTTATCAGCAACTCGGGTCCCACTGACCTTTATGATGACAACTTCTATCATAACAATGCATTAGGCAATGAAGCAGCAATCAGCGACCTTATGTCAAAGGCCTGCGGACAGAAATTTACTTATGAAACAAAGGAAAGTGCAAAGGACGCACTTTACAGCGTTTCTCCCGTTGCTTATGTAAGCGCAGATTGTGTACCGACCGTAATCAATCACGGTAATGCAGATTCTATTGTACCCTTCTCAAATGCACTTGCACTTGATGCACTTCTCACTCAGCACGGTGTTGAGCATGTGCTGAATGTTTATAACGGTGCAGACCATGACCTCGGCAAGGACGATGCGGCAAAGGACAGGGCAGATGAGCTTCTTTTCGGCTATATTGACAGATTCCTTAAGTAAGAAATATTAAGCAACAAAAAAAGGGGCTGTAAAAAAAGTGCAGACCGCATAAAACAAGATAACTAAAGGGTTTCTTTCGGTATTGAACTACCAAAGAAACCCTTTAAAGCTGTAAAAATCAGCAAAAGCAGGCAAAAACAAGGTTTTTGCGTTTTATG
>JAZSAM010000011.1:0-33241 GCA_045601905.1 Acutalibacteraceae bacterium
GGCGTACAAAGGTACTTAAGAGGGCGAGGTTTGTTTATAGCATAAAACGCAAAAACCTTGTTTTTGCCTGCTTTTGCTGATTTTTACAGTTTTAAAGGGTTTCTTTGGTAGTTAAATACCGAAAGAAACCCTTTAGTTATCTTGTTTTATGCGGTCTGCACTTTTTTTACAGCCCCTTTTGTTATTGCTCGACATATTTTTTTGATTTATTTGTATTTTTTTATTGACTATCACATCTTTTTAATGGTATTATAAATCGATAAATAAAGCAAAGGAGAAAAAATTATGCAATACGATGTTGTTGTAATCGGTGCCGGCGTTGTCGGTGCGATGATTACAAGAGAACTGAGCAAATACAACCTCAACCTTATGCTTGTTGAAAAGTGCAGCGATGTTGCTATGGGCGCAACAAAGGCAAACAGTGCAATCGTCCACGCAGGCTTTGATGCTGAGGTCGGCTCACTCAAGGCAAAGCTCAATGTTCAGGGTGCATCCCTTATGGCCTACTACTGCAACAAGCTTTCCGTTCCCTATAAGAACATAGGCTCTCTTGTTGTTGCCTATAACTGGGATGATATGCAGACCATCGAGACTCTTTTTGAAAGAGGCTTCAATAACGGTGTGCCCAATATGGAAATCATCAGCCAGGAAAGACTCCGTGCTATGGAGCCCTACATCAGCGAGGAGGCAATCGGCGCTCTCTGGGCACCTACAGCAGGTATTGTAAGCCCCTATGAGCTTACAATCGCCGCAACGGAAAATGCAATTATGAACGGCGCAAGAGTAAAGAGAAACAGCGGCGTTTTTGATATTGAATACAAGGACGGTCTGTTCTATCTTTCCACCGCTTCAGGCGTTATCAAGGCAAAATATGTAATCAACTGTGCAGGTGTTTTTGCCGACAAAATTGCAAATATGATCGGTGACACCTCATTCAGACTCATTCCCCGTAAGGGCGAATACTACCTTCTTGATAAAACCGAAAAGAAAATGGTCAACCACGTGCTTTTCCAGTGTCCCTCTGCAATGGGTAAGGGTATTCTCATCTCCCCCACGGCTCACGGTAACGTGCTTATGGGACCGACAGCTCTCGACCTCGACTTTGACAGTAAGCTTGACGTTGACACCACAATTGACGGCCTTAACTCAGTTAAAAATTCCGTCAGAAAGGTCATCCCCCAGATGACAACACGAAATGCCATCACCTCCTTCTCGGGACTTCGCGCCCACAGAGCAGGAGATAACAGTGACTTCCTCATTGCACCGAGTGAGGTCAACGACCACTTCATCAATGTTGCAGGCATCGAGTCCCCCGGTCTTACGGCAGCTCCCGCAATTGCCCGTTATGTAGGCTCAATCTTCACTCAGCTCGCTCCTGGTTACGAAAAGAAAAAGGAGTTCATCGCAACAAGACCTGCTCCCATAAGAGTAAACGAGCTTTCCGTTGAGGAAAGAGCAAAGCTTGTCAAAAAGGATCCCCGTTACGGAAGAATCATCTGCCGCTGCGAAGGCATCACCGAGGGTGAAATCATTGACGCAATCAAGGCTCCCTGCGGAGCAAGAGATGTTGACGCCGTCAAGAGAAGAACCCGTTCGGGTATGGGCAGATGTCAGGGCGGCTTCTGCGGAAGCAAGGTTGTTGAAATCCTTGCCCGTGAGCTTGATGTTCCGATGAACAAAATTACCAAGCACGGTAACGGTTCAAAAATCCTTTACGAAAAGACAAAGTGATGGGAGGTTAAACAATGAAATACGATCTCGTTGTTGTAGGCGGCGGCCCGGCAGGTATGGCGGCGGCACTCAAGGCAAGAGAGTGCGGAGTAAAGAAAATCATCATTCTCGAAAGAGCAAATACTCTCGGCGGTATTCTTGAGCAGTGCATTCACACAGGCTTCGGTCTTCACTACTTCGGCCAGGAGCTTTCAGGCCCCGAATACGCCTACAGATTCATAAAAGAGCTTGAGCAAACAGACATTGAGGTAAAGGTTGACACAATGGTTACAGACATCCTTCCCGGCAATGTCGTTATAGCAACAAACAATGTTGACGGCATTCTCAGAATCAATGCCACGGCAATTATCCTTGCAATGGGCTGCCGTGAAAGACCCAGAGGTGCCCTCGATATGCCCGGCTCAAGAGCTTCGGGTATTATGACAGCCGGTACTGCACAGAAATATGTAAACATTGACGGCTATATGCCCGGCAAAAAAATCGTCATTCTCGGCTCGGGCGACATCGGCCTTATTATGGCAAGACGAATGACACTTGAGGGCGCAAAGGTTGAAATGGTCTGCGAGCTTATGCCATATTCAGGCGGTCTTACAAGAAACATCGTTCAGTGCCTTGACGACCTCGGCATTCCCCTTAAGCTCAGCTGTACCGTCATCAAAACCCACGGCATCGGACGCCTCGAGGGTGTCACAATTGCCAACGTTGACGAGAACAGACAACCCATCCCCGGTACAGAGCAGTATGTTGAATGCGACACTCTGCTTCTGTCCGTCGGACTCATTCCCGAAAATGAGCTTACAAGAATGGCGGGCATCATCATTGACCCCGTCACCAACGGTGCAATTGTTGACGAGTACCGTCAGACAAGCCGCAGCGGTATTTTTGCCTGCGGTAACGTGCTTCAGGTACACGACCTTGTTGACTATGTAACCCAGGAAAGTCAGATTGCAGGTGAGGGTGCAGCAAAATACATCCTCTCAAAAGGCAAAGGCAAGGGCAAAGCAAGAAACGGAAAGGACATCCACGTTGTTGCAAAGAACGGCGTACGATACGTTGTTCCTCAGAACATCAACCGTTCAACAGACAGAGATGTCAAGATTTACTTCCGTGTTGCCGATGTTTATAAGGACACAACCGTTCTTGTCACAAGCGGCGACAAGGTGCTTTACAAAAAGAAGAAAAGAAAGCTTGCCCCGGGCGAGATGGAGAATGTCACAGTCAAGCTTGATGACATCTCCTCACTTGAGGCAGACGAAATAACCGTTAAGCTGGAGGTGTGAGAAAATGGTAAAAGAGCTTGTTTGCGTTGCATGTCCCATAGGATGTATGATGACTGTTGAAATGAACAGAAAAAAGGAAGTTCTTTCTGTTACGGGTAACACCTGCAAAAGAGGTGAGCAGTACGCCAAGGACGAATGCACAAATCCCGTAAGAATGCTCACAACAACAATCAAGGTCAACGGCGGCTCACTCCCCGTTGTGCCCGTCAAGACCTCCGTGCCCATCCCCAAGGGAAAAATGTTTGACTGCATGAACGAAATCAACACCCAGGTTGTTGATGCTCCCGTAAAAATGGGTGATGTGCTTATCTGCAACATCTGTGATACGGGTGCAGACATTGTTGCGACAAATGAGGCGTAAGTGCACAGCTGATGAATGCAGAATGTAAAATGCAGGATTGAGGTCGCGGGATAAATCGTATTAAAATACATTCTATTCCGCAGATATGAAAAGATAAGACAGATAATGGGTAGATTGTAATTTTTCTGCCACAGCATCTTTCGTTTTTTTGAATCAACAATATAACTGAAAAGGGTTTCTTTGGTAGTTCAATACCGAAAGAAACCCTTTAGTTATCTTGTTTTATGCGGTCTGCACTTTTTTTACAGCCCCTTTATCATATTAAAGCTTATTTTTCTTAACACACTAAAAAGCTTTTGCAATTTTTCCTTAATTCTGTATTCTACATTCTGCACTTTCTTTGAGAGTAGTGTCCGCAGGTGCAGTCGTGGGAATTGATTACACCCACAGCCTGAAGAAAGGAATAAATTATCGTGCTTCCGCAAAAGCTCATTCCCCTTTTTTTTAGGTCAAGGGAAATGCTGTCTGAAAGCGGTGATGTGGTTTTATCGTTTTCGGTAACCGTTTCACCGTCCCAGAAAAGACGCAGATAATTATAAAATGAGCCCTGCTCCTTTACGATTTCAGAGAAAATCTGAGCATTTTTCACGGCAGCTCTGATTTTCCTTTCGTTACGGATTATACCCTTGTTTTCCTTTAATGAGAGGATTTTTTCTTCACCGTAAACGGCGATTTTCTCTCTGTCAAAGCCGTCAAAGGCCTCACGGAAGCTTTCTCTTTTATTGAGCACACACTCCCATGAAAGTCCTGCCTGAAAGGATTCTAAAAGGAGCATTTCAAAAAGATAGCTGTCGTCAAACCTCGGCACACCCCACTCCTCATCGTGATACTTCACGTAGAGGGGATTTTTTTCGTTACACCATAAGCATCTCATCTTTTTTTCACCTTCGAAAATTTTCTCCCGACAATACACAATCACCCAAGCAAAAAATCAGAAACAAGCATCACGCAAAAGCCCACAAGAAGAGCATAGGTTGCACCTCGCTGACTTCCGTGAGAGTGAGTTTCGGGAATCATCTCGTCACTTATAACATAAAGCATTGTTCCGCCTGCAAAGGCAAGGGCAAAGGGTAAAATTGCAGAAGCGACACTTACGGCAAAATAACCTATCAGGGTGCCGAGAACCTCAACAACGCCCGTGAGCATTGCGGCAATGAAGGTTTTTCTCGGTGTCACGCCTGCGGCAAGCATCGGCCCGATGATTACCATTCCCTCGGGAATGTTCTGAAGTGCGATACCTCCGGCAATCATAAGAGCCTGCGATGTATCTCCCGAGCCGAAGCCCACACCTGCGGCGATACCTTCGGGAAGGTTGTGTATGGCAATTGCCGTTACAAAAAGAAGCACCTTGCTTAAATTTGCATTGTTGTGCTTTTCGTCCTCATCGCCCATCAGCTTGTGAAGATGGGGAACGATTTTGTCAATAAGGTTAAGGCACGCTGCCCCAAGAAAAATCCCGATTACGGTGATGACAATACCGTATTTGCCGCCGTACTCAAGTGAAGGAAGAATAAGTCCGAGCACTGCGGCAGCAAGCATTACACCTGCCGCAAAGGAAAGGACAATGTCTGAAAATTTATGTGAAAGCTTTTTGAAAATGAAGCCGAGAAATGAGCCGAAAACTGTTGCGCCGCCCACTCCGAGAGCCGTAAGTAATACCATTTTCATATTTGTACCTCCTTATTGATTCATATCGAAAAGCTCATAAAGAGCCTTCAGCTCCTGATTGTTGAAATCGTGTCTTGCTATAAAATCTTCCAGATAAAACGCATCTGTTGTTTTGTCTTTACCTTTGAGCTTTTCTTCGATTTGCTTAAGGGCATAAATATCTCTTGAAAATGAGTAATCCAAGTAAAAATCTTCCCCGTTTTCAAGGTAAACAGTAAGAACTGCTTCATATTTTGTGTAGCCCGGGCCTCTCACCGATCTTACATGGTGTCTGTCAGTCGAAATTTTATAGCTTTCAACCTCATCATATCCGTAATGCTCTATGGGATTATTAAACACACTGTAGGTCGTTATGCCCTCATCGGTAAACTCGTGACGACCGATACATCCCATTATCTCAATAGCAAAAAGCAGAGTGAGCACCACTGTCCATATAAATATCTTTTTAAGAAACTTCTTTCTTCCGTCTTTGTATCTGCTGATATTTTTATATCTACCGTCAATTAACGGTAATGCGAACTGCTGATTAAGGGTGTTATAATAATCAACCTTTTTGTTACCGACAATAGGCTTCTTTTCCATAAAGGGGTCGAGAACTACAACTCCGAAGGTCAGAAGGAAAGGAAGTATCAGGACTATTGTCCATCGGTTCTGAAAGCCGAGAACCCCGGGATTTTTCAGGACTACCTTGGGCAATATTTCTATCCAACCGAAGCCTGAAAAAAGCAGGATTATTGCACCGATTGCCTCATAAAGAAAGTAAATCACCTTATCTGTCTTTGACAAAGGAGGCAAGGGCTTTGTTCTTTTCAGCTTATGAAGCTTTTTCTTTTTATTCTCAGCCATAGCTGTCTCCTTTCAGCATCCTTAGATTAATGATATTACAAAATGCAGAAAAATTCAATAGGGAAGTTGTTTGGCGGAAAAATTTACTGAAAGCACAGTAGCCCTCTCCCCTTTGCAAAACAAACAAAAAGGTCACGGAAAATAATCCCGCTACCGCAATTCCGGATTCCTATGAATTAAAGCAGTGATGCATCTGCTTTGCAGACGTGATGTTTGCCTTACGGCAAGTGATGTTTCGTCTTGCGACGAAGTGATGCATTTGCTCTCAAAGAGCAAATATTGAGGGTCTGCGACGCATTTGTAATGCCCTCTGTCAGCTTCGCTGACATCTCCCACGGGAGAATTTTACAAGGGAACTACCGTCTGAGACAATTCCTTGCCTCTCCCACCGGGAGAGGTGGCAGACCGCAAGGTCTGACGGAGAGGGGCAATTCCGAATTTCGCATTCCGAATTCCGAATTAAAAAAGCGCCCCGAAGGGCGTTTTCTGACTACTTGATAAGGCAAACCGCGTGAGCCGCAATGCCCTCTTTGGCACCCGTGAAGCCAAGACCTTCCTCCGTTGTTGCCTTGACGCTTACGGCATCAACGGGGATACCCACGGCAGAAGAAATCCGTGAACGCATCTCATCAATGTACGGGCGCAATTTCGGAGCCTGAGCAAGAACGGTTGAATCAATGTTTTCGATTTCGAAGCCTTGTTCTCTTACCTTTTCACAGACCCTTTCAAGAAGCACAAGGCTGTCTGCACCCTCAAAGGCAGGATCGTTGTCGGGAAAAAGCTTACCGATGTCACCGAGTGCCGCCGCACCTAAAAGCGCATCGGAAATTGCGTGCAGAAGCACATCGGCATCGGAATGACCGAGAAGTCCCTTTTCGTGGGGAATCTCCACTCCTCCGATAATAAGAGCTCTGCCCTCAACTAATTTATGAACGTCGTAGCCGTGTCCTATTCGCATAAGCTTATCTCCTTTGCCGTTTCGATGAATTCTTCGTATGTTACAAATGTATTTAGTATTTTTACAAGAGATGAGGTTGACAATCTTTCGGGAAGACTGAGCTTTTCAAGAAGCTCTTTTCTTTTTGCCTTGCTGTCACTTTTTCCCGAAAAGCCCCACTCGTAAAGGTCAATGTTGGTAATCAGACGTCGCTGACTGTTTTCACTTTTTTCGCAGAAAACGCCTGCTTTTGTGAAGGCCTCAAGCAGCACCGCCTCGCTCATTCCTTCAACGCCGAGCTTGCCCTCCTTACCTCCCTCGGTTTTACGCTTTTCCTTGCCGTAAACATCGGGGATGTAAACATTGATGAGCTTTTCCTTGCCGACAACAGAGGAAATGAAATTACGTATCATAAAGCCTGCAGAATCACTGTCAGTAAGCACGATGATGCCCTTTTCCCTTGCAAGGCGTTTTATAAGCACTTGCTTTTCTTTATCCTTGAAGATGCCGAAGCCGTCGGTTTTGATAATGAGTCCGTCGATGAGGTTTGACAGCTTGATTATGTCATACTTACCCTCAACTATGACGGGAAAAGGAATTTTAATCATACCCTTTCACCACCCGAAATCAGAAAAAGCTTTACCATAAGCTGCTCGAGAATAACCGTGGGGTTGTCTCTTGCGCTCTTGAGCTTCATATCCGCCTTTGAAAGCTCGTCAAGGCATTTTCGAAGCAGATCAATGTCCATTCTTGACGAGTCCCTCGCACCGTTTGAAAGCCTGAAGGCAGTTTTACCGTAGGAGTAAGCCTCGCTTAACTCCTCGGCGGGCTTACCGCAGGCAACAGAAACCTTTGCTCTGTACATATCAACATAAGCGCCGATGATTGTGCCGAGAATAAGCTCGGGCTCGGTTTTCTGCTTGACGAGGACCGAAAGCACACCGTAAGCCTTGTCGAAATTCTTTGCAAGAAGGAATTTCGTAAGGTCGTAAATTTTTGCTTCATCGGTTTTGATTGCAATTTCGTCAATGTGCTCCTTGGTGATTTCACCGCCCGAAGCGAAATGGCAAAGCTTGTTGACCTCGTTTATAAGGGTGTTATAATCGTCACCGACAACGCTGACAAGATAATTTGCCGCCTGAACCGAAAGGACACAGCCCTGCTTTGATGCAGAGCTCATCAGAGGATTTATAAGCTCCTTGCCCTTTCTTTTATTTAGGATGCAGACTGCCCCCTTTTTCTTTATGATGTCAATTACCTTTTTGGCCTTGACGGGAGAAAAGCTGCGACTTGCCTGAAGGAAAACAAGCACCGTGCTTTCCGACGGGTTCTCAAAGTAGCTTCTGAAAAGCTCCATGTCACCTTCGCTGATGCTTTCTATTTTCGCATCCCTTACGAGAACGCAACGTCTGCTGCTCATAAGCGGCATCATTATTGCCGCATCAAAAACATCCCTGAAGTCAAGATTTTTACCGTCAAATTCCTGAAAGTTGAAGTCAAAGAAATCCTTGTCAACTGCCTTCTGACAAAGCAGGTCGGCATAGCTTTTTTTGAGGTAATCCTCATCACCGTAAAATATATATGCAGGCAGAAATTCACCGCCGCGGATATGGGCTTTCACCTGTTTTTCATCAAATTCTGCCACGAGATCACCTCTTTTTAATTAATCGGTTTATAATTATATCACATCTGCCTTCTTGTTGCAAACCTTTTTCTTAAAATCACAAGGCTGAAAATAATAATCAGCACCGCACCGAGAATATACCGTGAATAATTTACCGGCTCAAAGGTGAGAAAAGCATTTCGGAAGCCCGAAAAGAATTTTGTCACGGCAATCACATAATTTGCAAGTAAATTCACAACGAGCCCCACGGGATAGGAAAGCACACTCACGGGAGCAAGAAGCACGTAAACACCCGTCAGCACAAGAAGAGGCGTTGTCACGGGAACGAGTGCCATATTTGTCCACGCCGATGTTGTTGAAATTCCCCCGAAGGAGCTTATAAGCACGGGGCAGGTGAAAACAAGAACAGCAATACTTATACAAAAGCTGTCAAGACAAAGACGCATCAATTTCCTTTGGGGTGAATTGATCTGAGTGCCGCCGAAAACTGCCCTTGAGCCTTCCATATAAAGCCTTGCAAGAGTGAGAATCGAAAGCGTTGAAAGGAAGGAAAGCTGAAGTGAGAGACTCAGCACGCAGGCAGGGTTATAAAGTATCATAACGAACAAAGCAAAGCCGAGGCTGTTGAGTCCGTCGCTTTTTCTTCTTCCGAGGCATCCGACAAGATGCACAAGTGACATAAAGCCTGCCCTTTTCACCGATTCGCTCATTCCGGAAAGAAGCATAATAAAAACCGTCGCAAAAATCAGAAGCAGATGCTTAAGCTTTGAAAATCTGTCCGAATCGGGAATTGCACCGCCGATGAAGAACACCCAGACAGAAAGGTGAAGCCCCGAAACCGCCATAAGATGAGCCACACCCGATTCACGGAAGGCCTCGTAGAGCTTGTCGTCGAGAACGGATTTGTCACCCGTCAGAATTCCCACAAGCACACCTGATACCTTATCAGAAAAGCCTCTTGAAAGAGTGTCTGCAACATAGTTGCGCATACGGTGAAAATAAAAGGTGAGACCTCTGTGAGAAGGCTCTGTAACGGTAAGACTCTGCACTCCGTAGGCACCCAGAAGAATCCTTTCACCCATAAAGTACCTTTCAATGCTTTCGTCACCCTGACCGATCCTGTAAACAAAGCCCGTAAAGGAAAGCCGGTTTCCGATTAAAAGCGATCCGGGGTCAATATCATCCTTTGTCGGTGAAAAGGAAAGTCGCAGTCTGCCGTTGACCTTTTCACCGCCTATCTCTTCGATTTTGCATACGGCATAGTGTCTGTCCCTTCCGCTTGCTCTGTAAGGAGCCTCAGCAACCGTCACCGTGACGGCAACATTTTCACCCGTAAGGCTCTGCACCCTGCTTCTGTCCGTACCCGAAGCCAAAAACAAAAGACAGGAAAGCACCGCCGCCATGAAAAACAGCGGCAGCTTCAGATCCTGTCTTGCTTTTTTTATCATAACTGATGTGACAAGCAGAGCTGTCATTACGGCAAGCACGCCGAAGGTCACATCGTCTCTTCCGATAATAAACAGCATCCACGTGAAAGCGAACAATGTAAATCCGATTAAAGAAAAGGGACGTTTCATTTCACAGTGACACTGAAATCAGTCGTGGAAGAAAAGAGGAAGCTCCTCAAGGAAGATTATATCATCACGCTTTGCGGCATCACCCTCTGCAAGAATTGCCGCCTTTGCAACGATGTTTGTGTCAAACTTTTCAAGAAGCTTTTCAACCGCAAGAAGCGATTCACCCGTGCTGATAACATCATCAAGGATAACTACTCTTTTTCCTGTGAGCTTTTCACCCTCGAGTGAGTCAAGGAAAAGAGTCTGCTCCTTGTCAGTTGTGATTGAGCGTACATTCACGCTTACGGGATTCTGCATATAGAGCTTTGCACCCTTACGGCAGATGTAATAGGGCTTACCGCTCTGTCTTGCCATTTCGTGAGCAAGAGGAATTGCCTTTGCCTCGGGAGCAACGATTGCATCGAACTCAGGGCATTTTTTAATAAGCTCTGCGGCTGAAGCAACAGTAATTTCAACATCGCCGAAAATTACAAAGCCTGCAATGTCAAGCTTGTCATTAACCTTGCAGATGGGAAGCTCTCTTTCGAGACCTGCAATTGTCATTTTGTAAAAACTCATTGTTATTTCTCCGTTTCTTTGACAGAAGTCTTTATTTAATGAAGCCGACAAAGTATTTGCCGATAAGGTTCATAAAGATATTATAAATAATCTTGAAGAACTCGAGCAAACCGATTTTTTCAAAAATTTCAGCCTGCTCGGTGTCCTTGATAATCTCAGAGAATGCATCCTCGGATTCTATGTCAACCAGAGGATTTTCAGCATCGTATTCAACGGGCTCACCGTTGAGAAGAGTGAAGTAGAATTCCTTTTCGTTAACGGGTGTTACTGAGCCGACAAGAACATAGGAAATTCTGATTTCAGCAACGCTGAGGCTTTCTGCGGGAATTGTTCCGCTGAAGGAAATTTCCATTGTCTGCTGAGGTGCAAGCTCCTTGAGAAGGTAATCCCTTGCATTGAAGCTTATGTCAATTCCGTTGACTGCAATTGAAGCAATCTGCATATTCTTCTGAGCAGAAAGGTTTTTGATAATAAGCTTTGTGTCCTTGGAATCAAGGTAGCCGGGTGCTGAGGAATCAAATTCAGCATAAACCGATTCACAGATGTTTGTTGCCTCGTGGAACTGAGGATACTCCTCATAGGTGTGAACGGTTACCTTTTTTTCGGATGCAAGAAGCATCTTCATAAGCGTCTTTGAGTAATCGTCGCTGAGAGTCATACCGTGGAAGAGACCGTCAACCATCCAGGTTGTTTCGGGAAGGTAAGCAGTTGTTGCATCAACGTTCATCTTGGGTGAAAGATGGTGGTGTGAAGGATCACTGCAAACTGTTCCGAGAGTCTTGTAGCCGTTATTGAATCTTTTTCCGAAGGGAGCGCAGGTTGCACCGCTTGAAGCGTTGAGAGAAATGATGGCGTCAGATTCAATCTGTGAGCCAACAACACTGGGAGCACCGTAGCCGGAAATGATGTAAATGTTTGTACCCTTAGCCTGAGTTGCATGAAGAAGCTCGGACATATTGGGAAGAATTTCCTTGTGGAAGCGGTCGCTCTTTGCCATTACCTCGCTGTTGCGGAAGGAATCGGGCATATCAAAGTCTGCCTTGAGCTGATCATAATGCTCCGCAGGGATGAAGTCCCAGATACTGCCCCATCTTCCGAGAAGCTCATAAAGATAAGGTGTAAGATGATGAAGGAACTCATCAAGGAAGCCGAATGCCTGAGCCTTTACAAGCCAGTCGATGTCCTCGTCAAGCATCATACCGTTCTGGATGAAGAGTAAAAGAGTTTCCTCGTCAAATTCAATCTGATCTGCCATAATGTCGTAAGCAAGAAGTGCGCCGCCGATAGCAGGTACTGTAAGAACTGCATTGTTGACCTTTCCCTTGTGACCGTAAAGTGAAAGGTAGGTTGCACTTGTCTGTCCGCCGTGGCTGATGGCAAAGATGTTTACCTTTTCTGCACCTGTATACTCGAGAACATCGTCGATGTAAGCGTCAAGATCCTTTGCACAGTCAACTGTGTTCTGTCTGAAGTCTGTTGCAAAGTTGAAGGTCCATTCCTCTGCCTTGTCACCGAGATATTCGGCAACATAAGGAATGATTGTCACCTCGTGAACGTGGGCACCGTTTTCGTTTTCGTTAAGCCATGCAGTGCTGGTATCCTCAGCATCCTTATGGTAGCGGTGAAGCTCCTCAACGGGCTTGCCGTTTTCATCATATATCATATCAGCAAAAAGACCCACCATCTCTTCACCGATGTCGTCAGCAAGCATTTTTGCATCGCCCTGTGCCCAGGCACCGATGTCAATGCCGAGCTCAACTGATCTTACGGCAACTCTTTTGAGAATCTTGTTTACATCAACGCCCCAGACGTGCTCTTTTTCACCGTCAGCACCGTATTTGAATAAGTTTGATGAGCTGTAGCCCGGAACAACAACAAGAGGATAAACTTCCTTTTCCTCTGCTGCTGCAGAAGCAGGGGCAACAACCGTGATGCTCATTAAAAGAGCCAGCAGAACTGCAACGATTTTTTTCATAATAAAAAAACCTCCGTACAAATATGATGTCACAATTTTACACCAAAATTTTACACTTGTCAATTTCATTTTAATATAAAATTAACATAATAAATCTTACAGCCAAGCAGACATTTTTGTTTTTAAAATGCTTGACATCTTTTTTTCTTTGTGTTTAAATAATTGTACTGAAATCAAAAGGTGGTAATATTATGAAGAAAACGACCAAAAGACTCTTAAGCGTCCTGCTTTCCCTTCTTCTCATTCTCTCCCTGAGCATTGTTGCCTTTGCGGAAAATGAGTCCTATGTGATCAACTCCCCTTACAAGAGAGTTGTCTGGGAGGGTGAAAACGCCTGGGGTGCCTACAAGGGCAGCCTCCATTCACATTCAACCTACAGTGACGCTGATGTTGACCTTGCCACAATGGTAAAGGAATACTACAACCAGGATTACGACTTCCTTGCAAATTCCGACCACGGCATTACAGGCACCGAATGGAACAAGAAGCAGACAATCCTTCCTCTTTATGCTTATCAAACACTTCTCGGAAACAAGGTTCAGTCCCTCACCGACGAGGAATATGCCGACATCGTATCGGGCACCTATCCCCTTTATGACGGCACAATCAGAGGCAAGAAGATGACCTGCATCACCGGTGCAAACGAGCTTAATAACCTCACTCTCACAAAGTGCCACGTTAACGGCTTCTTCCTTCCTGCAGGTGTCGGTGACGGCTTCGGCGGCAAGGAAAACGGCCACGAAATTGCTATCGCCTTCGTTGAAAAGCACGGCGGACTTTCCCACATCAACCATCCCGGTGACTTTCTCGAGTCAAACAAAAACATTGATGCGGTAAGCGACGTTGAGAATGTAAAATACTTCGGCGATATGCTTCTTAAGTATGACAGCTGTCTCGGTATCGAGGTTTTCAACGAAAACAACGGCGTTACTCCCTACGACCGAATTCTCTGGGACAACCTTCTTATGTACTGTCTCCCCTACGGTAAGAATGTCTTCGGCTTCAGTAACACCGACGCTCACAGAACAAGAGACATCGACACCTCCTTCAGTGTATTTATGATGCCTGAAAACACAGATACAAATGTTAAAGCTGCAATGCAGGAGGGCACCTTCTTCGCAATCACAAGAATTGCAAAGGCTAACGATCTCATCGGCCCCGAAAAGGAAATTGACGCAAGAAACACCGACATCCCCTACCCCGTTTTCACAAAGGTTGAGGTTGACGGTCACACAATCAATGTAAATTCAAAGGATGCCCACACAATCCAGTGGATTGCCGACGGCAAGGTAATTGCTTCGGGTGAGCTCACCGACGGCACAGCTTCACTTAACCTTGATGAAATCGAAAACGCAGAAAGCTTCAGCTATGTAAGAGCAGAGCTCTTCGGTGAAGGCGGTGCCTGCCTTACCCAGGCACTTGTAATCGAAAAGGATGAGCCTCTCACCTTCACAGAGGAGACAGGCTTCCACGCCGCAATCAGAAAGATTATCTTCTACCTCAAGAGCACACTCTTCTGGACAATCATCATTGAGCTTACAAGACTGTAAGATTAAAAATTAACAACAGCTATCAGTCAGGACACGGGTAAAACCGTGTTCTGATTTTTCTTTGCCTCCTGCGGTACCTTTGAACAATCTTACCAAAAATCCCCTCAGTTTTCAGTGTAACAAAAACGCAAACAAAGGCTTTTTCAAATTACATTTTGCGTTCTTGTTTGTGCATTCTTCACAAAATAAAACAGATTTGTGGAAAACTATTGACTTTTATCTGCAGTTTGGTTATAATTAAGGCACAAACAAAAGAGAAAGGAGTGTTACCAATGTACTGTTTAATGTAAACCGTACGATTTGATAACATTACAGAAAGAAAACACTTGATATTTCCAGACGCATTATCAAAGTAAAAGCATTGTACAGTCCTGCGATGCAGAAAAATCAATCAGGTAAGCTTATCAGATCGCTACGATCGGAATAATATATAAGAGAAAATCATCGGAGCATAAAAAGCTCCCGTACTTCTCCCCGCAGAAGAAAGGGAGAAATGAAGAAAACAAAATACAGTATCCTGTAGCCAAAGGAGAAATGATTCATAAATAAGAGGGTCGGATAACGAAGAAGGCTTATCCGCAGCTGAAGAGGCTTCAGCATTGAATCAGGCATTCACAAAAAAGATCATTAAAAGGGCAAAAGAAATAACTTAAAGGGACGAAAATATAAATCAATCCTTCTCCCTTAGTAAAGCTTGCCGAAACAAAAGGTTTAATAAAGTGATGAAAGTGAACAAGAGGATACAATAAAAACTTAATATAAAAACAAATAAAATAATAGAAGACATCTTTAATATAACTACTGTCCGGGTGAAAGCATCCGGACAGTTTATTTTTGCAGTAAATGCAAACCGATGCAAAAGCACATAATACAAAGACAAAGACAAAGATAAATACAAATTCAGATACAAAGAAAAAACAAGGACAAATACAAGCTCAAAGACAAAATGTGTGTGTAAAGAGCAATTGACAAGAATCCGAATCGGATGTATAATTATTTGTTGTAACACACAAAGGAGAGGAAATTATGTCACTTAAAATCTTTGTTCTTAAATATGTTGCTCAGTTTAAGGCACTCAATCCCAAGTACGATAAGTTTTATGACCTTTCAAGCGAAAATAATCCCGTAATCTATCAGGACAGAGAAAATCTCCGTCTGTCCTTTGCCTGCATTGCCGACACTCACCTGCCCAACCGTGAAAGCGCATCGGCAAACCTTATGAATGTTTTCGTTGACGCTGAAAAATCAGGCGCAGAGTACGATGCCCTGCTTATGGCAGGTGACATTGCAGACTACGGATTCAAGTCAGAATACAATCGCTTTTTCTCTGTTCTCGACAGTCAGAAGGTCATTTCCAACCTGCTTCTTACAATCGGCAACCACGATGCCCGTGCAATTTTCAAGCGCAACTCAAAAATTGTTATGGACAAGGTTGAAGAGTACCTCGGAATTAAAACAAACGGCAAAACCTACTATTCTTACGACATCAAGGGCTACACCTTCATTGTTCTTTGCACGGAAAAAAGAGTGCTTGAAAAGGCCTCACTTACAAAAGAGCAGATAAACTTCCTTGACAGAGAGCTTGAAAGAGCCACAAAGGACGGTAAGCCTGCCTTTGTAATGTGCCATCAGGCCTTCAAGAACACCCACGGACTCCCCGAGGTGTGGAAAACCGGTGACATGGGCAATGAGTCCGACGAGGTAAGAGCCGTTATGGAAAAATACAAAAACGTTTTCTTTATAAACGGTCACCTTCACGGCGGAATCTTCGAAAAGACCTTCGAGGTGCTCAACGAGGAAAACAATGTCTATTCTCTTTCCGTTCCCGGCTACAGAAAGGAAAACAACTTCGGCATCACCGACTGTGGAACAGGCTACTACGGTGAGGTTTACGATGACAGAGTCGTTTTCACCGCACGTAAGTTCATAAGCGGTGAATATGTTGAGGGAGATTACACGAAATTCGAAATAAAGCTTATATAAAAATCAACATCACACCAAAATACGAAAAGTAAAATCACAGGAGTTAATTATGAAAAACGACGTTATTATTATCGGCGCAGGCCCCGGCGGTATTTTTGCTGCCTACGAGCTTATACAAAAAAATCCCAAGCTTAAGGTAGCTGTGTTTGAAGCGGGTCATCCCCTCAGCAAGCGTAAATGCCCCATAGACGGAGACAAAATCAAAACCTGCATAGGCTGTAAAACCTGCAGCATTATGAGCGGCTTCGGCGGAGCAGGTGCCTTTTCCGACGGCAAGTACAACATCACCAACGACTTCGGCGGCACCTTGTACGAATACATCGGCAAAAAGCAAGCTCTTGAGCTGATGCGCTATGTTGACGAAATCAACCTCAGACACGGCGGTGAGGGTACAAAGCTTTACTCAACGGCAGGCTCTCGCTTCAAAACCGAATGCATCCGTAACGACCTGCATCTTCTTGATGCCTCCGTCCGTCATCTGGGCACAGACATAAACTATATTGTCCTTGAAAATCTTTATGCTTACCTTAAGGATAAGGTTGAATTTTATTTTGACACTCCTGTTGTTTCCGTTTCAATGGAAAACGGAATTTACAACATCAACACAAAGGACGCAACCTTCAGCTGTGACAACTGCATCATCTCCGTCGGCAGAAGCGGAAGCAAATGGATGGAATCCGTTTGCCGTGACCTTGATGTTTCCACAAGGTCAAACCGTGTTGACATCGGCGTAAGAGTCGAGCTTCCTGCCGCTGTTTTTGCTCACCTGACAGACGAGCTTTACGAAAGCAAGATTGTTTACCGCACAGAAAAGTACGGCGACAAGGTGCGCACCTTCTGTATGAACCCCAAGGGCTCCGTTGTAAACGAAAACACCAACGGAATCATCACGGTAAACGGTCACAGCTACGAGGATCCCTCAAAGCAGACGGAAAACACCAACTTTGCCCTTCTTGTTGCAAAGCATTTTTCAGAGCCCTTCAAGGACTCCAACGGCTACGGTGAATCAATCGCACGCCTTAGCAATATGCTCGGCGGCGGTGTAATTGTTCAGCGCTTCGGTGATCTTATCAGAGGCCGACGCTCCACTCCGAGCCGCATTGAAGAGGCATTCATCACCCCCACACTAAATGCAACCCCCGGTGACCTGAGTCTCGTGCTTCCCAAGAGACTTCTCGACGGCATCATCGAAATGATTTACGCCCTTGACAAGGTTGCACCCGGCACAGCCAACGAGGACACCCTCCTTTACGGCGTTGAGGTCAAGTTCTACAACATGGAGGTTGAGGTTGACAAAAATCTCGAGACCAAGCACAAGGGACTTTACATCATCGGTGACGGCAGCGGCATCACACATTCACTTTCCCATGCATCCGCAAGCGGTGTGCATGTTGCAAGGAATATTGCAGGGAAGTAGTAAGTAGTAAGTAGTAATTAGCAAGTAGTAAGGAATAAGGCAGGAGTTTTTCTCCTGCCTCGTTTTATTGCTCTGTGTTACCGTAATCGTACCATGGTAGGTCTCGATCGGTATCAACCCTTATTACCTTGAAGCCTTTGCTTTCAAAGAAAGGTATTGCTTTTTCTTCTGTCTCTTCAATGCTTGTATATCCGTCAAAATCAACCGAAGTCTTATCCTTGAAAAGCACGACATAAGACGGTCTTTCGAGCTTGTCTCCATAAGGATTGAATCGCGCACTTATATAGTAGACTCCTTCAATTTCGCTGTAATTGTGCGACTTTGGCTGTGCAAAGACTTCACCGCTTGAATAACTTATTTCCTGCTCAGACATGCTTATTCTTGCAGTCATAATCATCAACGCTGAAAACATCGAAAAGATAATCGTTCCGGTAAAAAATACCGCTGAAAGCACATTAACCCACTTTGGAATTGCGATTTTCATAATCTCCTTTCGCTGCTTGTCTGTAAGCCTCTTGTTAGGCATATTTTTGAAAAAAGTTATAGCTCCGCCAACTGCACAAAGCCCTGCAGGTATAATACCCGCATACCACGGTGCGCCGAATACCAACAAGCTTCCGCGTGATACTATGTAATCATACAAAGCAAACACCATACAAAAGAAAATACCTGCAACCAGATAGGAAACAGAAAAAGCCTTAACATAAGAAGAAAATCTGTTGAAGTCATCATATAGCTTTTGTGAGTTTGCTTTTTGTGAACCGAAGCTTATTTCGTTTTCTTCAGACCTTCTGAGTATAGCAAGCAGATCTTTTTCATACTCAAGAAGCATGCCCTTTTTATCAAGCTTACTGTAATACCTGATTGCCTTTTCAGTTCTTCCGTTAATAACATCACCGTATCCGGGAGAGCTTGAAAACCGCATAATGAGAAATTTATCACGGCTTTTCTGAAGCGACATAAAAAAGCTATAATCTTCCTCATTCTTATTTTCCACCTTGGAGAAATCAATATCCTTATCTTTAAGGCTGTAAAACAATTTATAAGAATCAAAAAGTCTTCTTTTTATTTCACCGTCATCAACGCAAAGAGCTTCAAGCTCTGAAAAAAAGTCCTCTACTGTATTCATAAGCTCATCGAAAGCAATCTTCATACGCTCTTTATTTTCAATGGCGGTAAAGTAACACTGCCTGAATTCTTTTTTTGAAACATAGGGCAGAATATCTATAAGGTGATAATATATTTCGCTGTTCTTATGTAAATATACAACTGCATAAAGTGAGCTTGGTGCTTCTAAAGCACTTTCTTTTTTTATGTATCTGAGTTCAACCTTCATAAGGGTAAACTCAAAAAAGTATCTGAAAACTTTTTTACTTTCAGAAGGATAACCATAAATAAGCTTTTCATTTTGTTCTGCATAGCTGTCACATAATGTCGCTAGCTCTTTCGTCAAATCATGCATAGCTAAATCTCCCTTATGAATATTACTATTTAATTATAGCATTATCGGCTTTTAAGTCAATACAAATTCATAAGGCTGTAAATTATGCTCTTATTATCTACCACCTTCTCTGACCTTACTCTAGATTATGTCTTGCGCATTGTCAATCCCCTCACAGATTTTTCTGAACACGGGGGCGCAGTCTGCATTGCCACCTCTGCCGTCCTCATTCATTACCGTAACGATGTACCGGGGCTCGTCGTAAGGGAAAAAGCCGACAAACCAGGTGCGAAGAATCTCCTTGCCGTCTTCATCAAAAATTCCGCTTTCAGCAGTTCCCGTTTTACCTGCAAGCTTCAGCTGACTGTTTCTTGCATTTACGGCAATCCCCTTTTCCGTAACATCGGAAAGCATCTGTCTCATCTTAGTTACTGTTTTTTCCGAAAGCACGGTTTCATCCTTTTTCGTCTGTGCCGGAGTAATTTTTCCCTTGCTGCTGCAAAAGCCGTAAACAAGCTGAGGTGCTCTGACCTTTCCCGTTACAAGGGCTCTGTAGGCCGTCAGCATCTGCACGGGCGTCACAAGCAAATCACCCTGACCGAAGGAAAAGTTTGCTCTGTTGCCGTCAGAGGAAAGGCTCATTGAATCAGGCAGAATTCCGCTGTCACCCTCAATTCCCTCACAAAGCTTCAGTGTCCTTCCGAAGCCGAGACCTCTGCAGAAGGTGAGAAGCTCCGACACATCAAGCTCGTTTACAAGAGAAATAAAATAAAGGTTGCAGGACTGCTGCAGGGCACCTGACATATCGAGACTTCCGTGAGCCGTTTCTCCCGGGCAGGTGAAAACCTTGTCGCCGATTTTTATTTTCCCCTTGCATTCACTCCTGAAATCCTCGCTTATACCGCTTTCAAGGGCAAAGGCGGCAATCACGCTTTTGAAAACGGAGCCTGCACTGTAGCTTTCAAGAGCCTTGTTCACAAGGGGCGAATTTTCCTTTCCGAGACTGTCCTCAACCCTCGACTGACTGTAACGGGGCACACTTGCAAGAGAAAGAAGCTCCCCCGTCTTAGCCGAGGAGACAATAACACATCCGCTTTCGATTTCACTTTCCTTAAGCACGGACTCTGTAAGCTTCTGCAGCCCCTTGTCAAGCGTCAGCACAACTCCGCCCCTTGAATTGAAGCCTTCATTTTTCACCGTCTTGTCCATCCCTGCAAGAACTCTACCGAGGGCATTGACCTCAAAGGTCACACTCAGCTTGCCGTTATAGGCTGAAAGCTCCTTTTCAAATGCCTTTTCAATGCCCGTCACTCCCCTGCCCGACGCATCAACATAACCCACAATGTGAGGTGCGGGACTCTCGGGAGTGTATCTTACGGGTACGGAAAAGGTTTTTATCAGCTCATTGTCAATCACCTTTTTCACAGGTGCAACAAAGGGATAGCCTCTTTCAATCTTTGACAGCAGGCTTGCCTGGGTAAAGTAAGGCTCAAGAAATTTTTTGGTTTCGGCAACGGGCGTTACTGCCGCAATAAGCTTTTCGCTTTCGTCTACAAGCAGCTCCATGCTTCTGTCATAAATCTTGCCCCTTGTTGTGCCGACAACCACCGTTCTGGTTACCTGCTTTTTGCCCGCTGTGGCATAGGTGGTATAATTAATGTAAACGATTCTCACAAGAATTGCCATAAAACACACCGTAAAGAGCATATAAAGAGAAAGGATTCTTTTTGAATTTTCAGTCATTTCAATCACCTGATTTATTATTGTCAGCTTCACTCACAAATATCGACAGCAAAATATTTTCCAATAATTTATACTATTTTTTAAAAAGTACTTGATTTTTTGAAAAAAGTTGCTAAAATAATAATTAGCACTCGGCAATCGAGAGTGCTAAAAACAGTAAAAACTTAAAATTACAATACAATTTTATTCAAGGAGGAATAAACCATGACTATTAAGCCCCTTTTTGACAGAGTTGTTCTCAAGGCAACCGAAATTGAAGAAACCACCAAAAGCGGTTTCATTCTCACCTCAGCATCTCAGGAGAAGCCTCAGTTTTCCGAGGTTGTTGCGGTTGGCCCCGGCGGTCTCGTTGACGGCAAGGAGGTAACAATGAATGTCAAGGTCGGTGACAAGGTAATCACAGGCAAGTATTCAGGCACAGAAGTAAAAATCGACGGTGAGGAATACACCATCGTACGCCAGAACGATATTCTCGCAATAGTAGAATAATCACAGCAAAACAATTCACTTTTTGGAGGTAACATAAATGGCTAAACAGATTATTTTCGGCGAAGACGCCAGAAAAGCACTTCAGGGCGGTATCGACAAGCTTGCAGATACCGTAAAAATCACCCTCGGTCCCAAAGGCAGAAACGTTGTAATCGACAAGAAGTACGGCGCTCCCCTCATCACAAACGACGGTGTTACAATCGCAAAGGAAATTGAGCTTGAGGATGCATTCGAAAACATGGGTGCCCAGCTCATCAAGGAGGTTGCAACAAAGACAAACGATGTTGCAGGTGACGGTACAACAACCGCTACTCTTCTTGCTCAGGCACTTGTACGCGAAGGCATGAAGAACGTTGCCGCAGGTGCAAACCCCATGGTAGTAAAGAAGGGCATCAAGAAGGCTGTTGACGCTGCAGTTGAGGCAGTCAAGGCTAATTCAAGCCCCGTTACAACCTTTGATGACATTGCAAGAATCGCAACCGTTTCCTCAGCTGACGAGGCAATCGGCACACTTATTGCAGAGGCAATGGAAATCGTTACAACCGACGGCGTTATCACCGTTGAGGAGTCAAAAACTGCCGAAACAATGAAGGAAGTTGTTGAAGGTATGCAATTTGACCGCGGCTACATTTCACCCTATATGGCAACAGACCTCGACAAGATGGAGGCTGTTATCGACGACGCCGCAATTCTCATCACAGACAAGAAAATCTCCAACATCCAGGAGGTTCTTCCCCTTCTCGAGCAGGTTCTCAAAATGGGCAGAAAGCTCGTTATCATCGCAGAGGATGTTGAAGGTGAAGCACTTGCTACCCTTCTTGTCAACAAGCTTCGCGGCACCTTCACCTGCGTTGCAGTAAAGGCTCCCGGCTTCGGTGACAGAAGAAAGGATATGCTTCAGGACATCGCAACTCTCACAGGCGGTCAGGTTATCACCTCCGACCTCGGTCTTGAGCTTTCAACTGCTACACTTGAAATGCTCGGCTCAGCCCGTCAGGTTAAAATCACAAAGGAAAACACCACTATCGTTGACGGTGCAGGCGACAAGGAGCAGATCAAGGCACGTGTAAATCAGATCAAGGCTCAGATCGAAGCCTCCACATCAGAATTTGACACAGAAAAGCTTCAGGAAAGACTTGCAAAATTAGCAGGCGGTGTTGCAGTTATCAAGGTCGGTGCCGCAACAGAAACCGAAATGAAGGAAAAGAAGCTTCGCATTGACGATGCTCTTGCCGCAACAAAGGCTGCCGTTGAGGAAGGCTCAGTTGCAGGCGGCGGTGTTGCACTTCTCAACGCTGTTCCCGCAGTAAATGCTCTTCTTGAAAAGACAGAGGATTCCGACGAAAAGACAGGTGTACGCATCGTGCTCAAGGCTCTCGAGGAGCCCGTACGCCAGATTGCAAAGAATGCAGGTCTTGAGGGCTCAGTTATCGTCAACGAAATCATTTCAAGCGGTAAAGTCGGCTACGGCTTCGACTTTGCAAAGGAGCAGTACGTGAACATGGCTGAGGCAGGCATCCTTGACCCCACAAAGGTTACCCGTTCAGCACTTCAGAACGCTTCCTCCGTTGCCGCAATGGTGCTCACAACAGAGTCACTCATTGCTGACATTCCCGATCCCGCAGCAGATGCAGCTGCAGCAGCGGCTATGGCTCAGGGCGGCGGAATGTACTGATAAAGTAGTCAGTAGTAAGTAGTAAGGGGCGGCTTCGCCGCAGAATTTGATCGCATTTGACTAAAAAAACACCCCTTGACAAGAAAAGTCGAGGGGTGTATAATGACAATGTAAAAAGAGCTATCCGATAGACGGACAGTCTGAATGTTTTAGTTGTTAGAAAACAACCGCCACTCACGACAAATTAGGCGGTTGTTTTCCTTTTATCTGTTACTTTTTTAATATAAGCACAGTAAAGAAAATGAGTGCTAATATAACGATTGTTTCGTTCATAGCAATCACCTCTTTTGTTTGTATATTTTCTCTATGTAAACAAAGAGTCCAGTCTCTTTGAAAAAAGACTTCCGCCTACCGTTCAAGGATAGCTCGCTTCTTATATTAGCACTGTTGTCACATTTTGTCAACGATTGGCATAAAGCACCGTCGGGAGTTTGTGACGGTGCCTTTTATTTTACCTTTCTTCGAGAAAGTAGACAGATGTGTCTTCTTCCGTGAGCTTGCAGTTGACGGGACTTAACCTGTAGGTTCTTCTTCCGGCCTCCTGATCTGCTCCAAGCAGATCTATATCTATTACGAATTCAATTTCCTTGTTGTCCTTACGGGCAATGATTGTGAGTACTGCATCCTCCTGAACATCTGCATCGGGTGACCATCGAACGCATTTTCCGTTTTCGGGATCGTTATAATAAAGTTCTTTGACAGATGCCTCTCCGCTTGTAGCTTCGGCAGAGATGATTTCATAATCCTCCGAGAGACTGTACTGAGTAACATAATGCCAGGTAGCACTCAGCATCGGATTATAAAGCCAGTTCACATCGTATGTCTGCTCAAGATAACATACACCGCTGTTTTTCATCATAAGCTGTGCATATTCGGCACTTATTCCGTAAACTCTGTTTCCCGAATAGTTTGTTCCCCAATCAAATATGTCGACATAAAAGTCCTTTGTTTCACCGTTTGCAAGCTTTTGCTCAACATAGATTATTTCAGTTGACCCTGTGCCGTTGTCAGTAGGCCGCCACACAAGATTATCCTCTTTTGTACAGGTGATTTTCTTAAGCGGCTCAGAATGAGCAGTGCCTCCCGTTCTGTCGTCACTTTCCGTCGCAGTCATAAGAGTCCCCTCTGAGCATTCAGCGGTGTAGCTTTCGTATTCACCCTCAACAACCAATTGCAAAGCTCCGTCTCCGTAGGTATTATCTGAAGAGTCATATTCCCACACAAAGCTGTCGTCGAAAAACTCTTGATTTTCAAAAAATGACCTGATCTGCTTCGGGTTTATTACCTTATGCGGAAAGTCACTCCAACCCCTTCCCTCAAGCCACATTATGTTACAGCCTTTGTCAAAGTTGATGCTGTATATTTCACCCATATCACCGTCAACCTCAATTGAATATTTTCTCATATTCGCAAGGTCCTCCTGTGACGGATGGGAATAGTAGCCCTTTTCAAAGCTCCACTCACTCAAAGCCGACTCGGTTTTTCCTCCGCCGTAAACCACAGCCTCTTTATCTCCGTTTCGTATAACAGCCAGATTTGTCATCATAAGCTTGATAAACAGCTCTGAATTGAATTCGTCCGAATCGAAAGCATCAAGGTACACCGGTGTACTGTCGTGCTCCTCATTCTCCGGCACAGAAAGCTCAAAGCTGTAGTCGTCGGGATAGCTTGCAATCACAAGGTCATCGGCACGAAGTGTGTAATAGCTTGAAACTCCCCTTTTTCCCACCATTGTCATGGTGAGGCTGAACACTGTTTTTTCACCGTCACCCGTAACGGGAATTTCAATGTTGTACACACCGGGATTTTCAACAATGTCGGGCCGCCAGGAAATACCCTCACCCTTTTCTTCGTCGCTTATTCTTGTGATTGTTCCGTCACCCGTAACCTCACCGCTGATTTCAAACTTCTCATCAACAAAAACATTGATTTCTCCGTGTCCCAATGCACTGCTTGCAGGATTAAATTCCCACACAAGCGCATGACTCAAATAAGGCTTTTCCTCGAAGAATTCTCTTGCCTGCTCAACGATTACCGAATAGTCCTTGCTTCTGATAAAATAATCGGGACTGCTTTTTTGCATATACATTTTACTGAAATCATCGTGGAATATTATATTTACCGACCAGTAATCATCATAGTTTATTTTAATAACAGCGCTTGTCTGCGGCTCATGCATCGGATTTACCGTTCCATCGGGCAGCTGTTCTAAAACCAAGTGATTGAGGAAGGATGATACCTCACTGTGAGAGAAGGCATCCTCAATTTTTGCATCGAAGTAATTGTCCGTTGTATCCGTGCCCTCATAAATTGTGTAGGAATGTGCCCCGAAGACAATGTCCTTCATATTAAAGGAAAGCTCGGAGATTTCGTCAACACCCTTTATATATTCATCGCCGTTTTCACTTTTGGGATCGGTCATAAAGCATACTGCAAGAATAACACTTACCACAACCGCCGTAAAAATAAGCCAGAAGGCAGGCTTTTTGTAATTAAGCACGTTCTTAATCCTCTTTTTCACACCCACCTCACCAAAGGCAACGGGACAGGCGGAAATCATTTTCTGCGGCACTGAGCAGGAAAGAAGCGCCTCGGAATAAGCCCTTTTGTCGGAGCCTTCCATGTCACGTATCACCTTTTCATCACAGGCAAGCTCAATATCACGGCAAAGAAGGATATAAGAAAGCCACAGAATAGGGTTGAACCAATAAACTGATAACAGCACAAAGCCGAAGGGCTTCCACAAGTGATCTTTACGCTTAAGGTGTGCCCTTTCGTGCAAAAGCACAAGCTCTGCCGTTTCCTCATCCATATCCGACGGAAGATAGATTTTCGGACGGAAAACGCCGAGAATAAAGGGTGTTTTCACATTGTCACAGATTCGTACATTGTCCTTTAACGGTACTGATGCTCTGACCGTCCATCTGAGCCTCAGGTAACTGACAAGAGCATAAAACAGAAGCAAGCCCACGCCGATAAGCCAGCCGAAGGATGCAAACATAAACTTAAGCTGAAAGCGGTCAACATTATCTACCACAACGGTACTGTTAAAGTATTCGGAATAGGCTGGGTTTTCAATCAGTCCGAAGGAGGCATCGGGCACCTTATCGGGATCAAGAGTCATTATTTCCGAAGGAATCGTATCGCCGCTCGGAATCAGACTCAACGCACTTTCAAGGGAAAAAGGACAAAGAAGCCTTATCGCCACAAGTGCCCAGAGGGCGACAATAAGCCACCTCGGCGCTTTTTTGAAAATGAGTCTGAAAAGCACAACGGCAAGTGCAAGAAAGGATGCGCTGATGCTGACATTAAAAAGATGAAGAAGTATTTCCATAATGTCAAAGTCCATTGTTACACCTCCCCGAATTTTTCAAGAAGCTCTTTTATCTCCTTCATATCCTTTTCGGAAAGCTTTTTTCTTTTTGTGAAGGCGGCAATGAAGGCAGGAAGTGAGCCCTTGAAATTTTCCTCAACAAATTTCTCGCTCTGCCTTGAGGAAAGCTCATCCTTTGAAACAAGAGAGGTTACAACCCCTTTTTCATTTTGAAAAATTCCTCTTTCACAAAGCTTTTTAAGCACGGTGTAGGTGGTGCTTTTTTTCCACTTGAGCTGCTTTTCACACATTTTAACAAGCTCACCTGAGGAAAGCGGCTCGTTTTCCCAGATGATGTCTGCAAAACGGCTTTCAACGGCACCTAAACGCATTTCATCCATATTATCACTCCTTTTGGTCTATTATCTATAGACTACAGGTTTAGTCTATCACCAATAGACCGATTTGTCAAGCGGATTTCCGACAAAAGTAAGCCATTTTCTATTAAGTCAGGTGAAACTTTGCGGAATAAAACTTAAAAAAGCAAAACTCCACCCGCGACCACAATTCTGCACTCTGCATTCTGCATTTACAAAAGCATATTTTCCCACCCACCTGCCAATATTATTACAGAAATAACAGATTGCAGGAGTGTGGCGTGTGAGCGAATATGTAATTGAAATGCTCGGCATTACAAAAACCTTTCCGGGCATTGTTGCCAACGACAACATAACATTAAAACTAAAAAAGGGCGAGATACACGCTCTTCTCGGCGAAAACGGAGCAGGAAAAAGCACGCTGATGTCGGTGCTTTTCGGTCTTTACGAGCCCGACAAGGGTGAAATCCGAAAAAACGGAGCTAAGGTCAGCATCAGAAATCCCAACGAGGCAACGGCACTCGGCATCGGTATGGTGCATCAGCATTTCCGCCTTGTCGATGTTTTCACCGTCCTGGACAACATCATTCTCGGCTCGGAAACCACATCTATGGGCTTTCTGAGAAAAAAAGAGGCAAGAGAAAAAGTGCTTGAAATTTCGGAAAAATACGGGATGAAAATTGACCCCGATGCAAAAATCGAAAACATCACCGTAGGTATGCAGCAAAGAGTGGAAATCCTCAAAATGCTCTACCGCAACAATGACATCCTCATTTTCGATGAGCCTACAGCCGTACTCACGCCCCAGGAAATCACAAGGCTGTGCGAGACAATGAAAAGCTTCCGTGATGAGGGAAAATCCATTCTTTTCATCACCCACAAGCTTGATGAGATTATGCAGGTTGCCGACAGAGTCACCGTCCTTCGCAAGGGCAGGTGCATCGGCACTGTTGAAACAAAGGACACCGACAAGCACAAGCTCTCCGAAATGATGGTAGGGCGTCCCGTTGAGCTCAAGGTAAAAAAAACACCTGCGAAAAAGGGTGAAACCGTTCTTGAGGTAAGAAATCTTTATGTGCCGTCCCTCGTTCACAAAAGCAAGCTTGCGGTCAAAAATGTTTCCTTTTCGGTAAATTCGGGTGAAATCCTCGCCCTTGCGGGAATTGACGGCAACGGACAGACAGAGCTTGTCTGCGGCATAACGGGACTTGAAAAGATCAAAAGCGGATGCGTTGTGCTTTGCGGCGAGGATGTGACAAAGGCCTCGGTACGCCACCGCAACCACAATTACATCTCCCATATTCCCGAGGACAGACACAAGCACGGACTTGTGCTCGACTTTCCTTTAATGTATAATATCGTGCTTCAGCGCTACTACGAAAGTGAGTTTCAGCACCTCGGCTTTATTAAAAAGGACAAGGTCAGAGCCTACGCAGAAAAGCTCATTGACGCATTTGATGTACGCTCGGCAAAGGGTGTGGAAACCGTTACGAGAAGCATGTCGGGCGGCAATCAGCAGAAGGCCGTCATCGCAAGAGAATTCGACCGCAAAAGGCCTCTGATCATCGCCTTTCAGCCCACAAGAGGTCTCGATGTGGGAGCAATCGAATACATTCACAGTCAGCTTGTGAAAAAAAGAGATGAGGGACACGCTGTTCTGCTGGTGTCCCTTGAGCTTGACGAGGTTATGAATGTAGCTGACCGCATCCTCGTAATTCACGAGGGCGAAATCACAGGCGAATTCTTCCCCGAAAAAACCAATGTAAAAGAGCTCGGTCTTGCAATGGCAGGCAGCAAAAAGGCAGGTGACAGTCTTGAATAAAAAATTCGTCTCTCCTCTTCTTTCATCTGACGGAGCAAAAAACACCCTTTCCTCACTTACGGCAATCGGCTTCGGTCTGCTGACAGGCTGCTTGCTTATTCTTCTTGTTTCTGCTTTTGACAAGGATTTCACTTTAAAAAGCGCCTTTGAGGGCATAAAGCTTATACTTTTCGGCGTCTTCAGCAAAGGAAGAGATGCCGGGGGCAGTCTTGTTTTCGGCTTCAGCGGTGCAAACATCGGCAATCTTCTGTTCAGGGCAACGCCCATCATTATGACGGGGCTTTCCGTCGCCCTTGCCTTCAGGTCAGGGCTTTTCAACATCGGCGCTTCAGGTCAGTATCTTATGGGTACAGCCGCAACGCTGATTATCGCCCTTTCGCTTCCGACTGAAAGCGTACCTCCGATTCTCGTGTGGCTTCTTGCCTTTGCGGGGAGCCTTGTTGCAGGCGCCTTGTGGGGTATGATTCCCGGGTTTCTTCGCGCCTACTTCAACATCAACGAGGTTCTTTCCTGCATTATGACAAACTGGATTGCCGCAAACCTTGTGACACTCATCTTCGAAAACAGCAGCCTTCGAAACTCTGCACAGTCGGGTAAAATCGGCTACATTATGCCGACCTCACTCAACGGAGTTGCAACGGCAAAGCTCGGCCTTGACAAAATCTTCCCTTCCTCACAGGTAAACGGCGGTATAATCATTGCAATCGGCTTTGCTGTGCTGGTTTACATCCTTCTTTCAAAAACAACCCTGGGCTTTGAAATGAAAATCTGCGGAAGTAACCGCCACGCCGCCCATTATGCGGGAATAAAGCAAAACCGTAAAATTCTTCTTGCAATGGCTCTTGCAGGCTCACTTTCGGGTGCCGCCGCCGCACTTTACTACCTTTCGGGCAACACGGAATTTTTCTGGTCAACCTACCAGACTCTTCCCCGTGAAGGTCTCAACGGCATACCCGTTGCCCTTCTCGCCTCAAACAATCCCCTTGCCGTTATTTTCACCTCAATGTTTATGTCCTTTCTGGGTGTTGCGGGTCAGCAGCTTAAAACTCTCACCGCCTTCAACGAATACATCACCGACATCATCATTGCTCTGATTGTTTACCTTTCCGCCTTTTCCCTTGTAATCAAGCAGTACCTTTCCTCAAGAAAAGGAAGAAGGGACATCAGCTCTGCTTCAGGGGCAGGAGGTAAAACCAAAAACATCATCCCTGCACCCCAGGGAAAGCTCAATGAAGAAAGTGAGGCAGGCTGATGAGCTTCCTTATCCAACAGACAATTATCTACGCCGTACCCCTTATGATTGTTGCCCTTGCAGGCATCTTTGCAGAAAGAAGCGGTGTTATCAACCTTGCTCTCGAGGGTATTATGATTTTCGGCGCCTTTACGGGAGTGCTTTTTGTCAATGCAATGCAGAATGCAGGCATTTTTACAAAACAGCAGGGCATTTTGCTCTCCCTTGTCACAATGGCGTTTTCAGCTTTATGCGGAGCACTTTTTTCCCTTCTTCTTTCCTTTGCCGCCGTTAACCTCAAATCAAATCAAACCGTCAGCGGCACGGCACTTAATATGCTTGCTCCCGCACTTTCGCTTTTTCTTATCAACATCATAACAAATCAGAATGTGCTTACCATGGCTCAGGGTGATGCCTCGGACTGGTTTATGCTCAGAAAAAAAGCACTCGGCTTTGATGTCAGAACAGATTACGGCTTTCTTGCGGAAACATTCTTTTTCAAAACTTACCCTGCTTCTTACGTTTGCATATTGATTTTTATCCTTTTGTCTGTTATTCTTTATAAAACGGCATTCGGACTGAGACTGCGTGCCTGCGGTGAAAATCCTCACGCAGCCGACTCACTCGGAATAAGCGTCAGAAAAATGCGGTATACGGGCACAACAATCTCGGGCGCACTTGCAGGTGCAGGCGGATTTGTTTTCGCTCTCACAACTGCCAACTCCTCTGCCTCAGGCGAGGTTGCAGGCTTCGGCTTTCTCGCACTTGCGGTAATGATTTTCGGCAACTGGAATCCCCTTTCCGTTACGGGCGCAGCCTTGCTTTTCGGCGTTTTCAAGTGCATTGCCGCCGCTTACTCCACAATTGACCTTAACGGTGACGGCAGGTATCTGCTTGCAGAAATCGGCATCAGCACAAACATTTACCGTATGCTTCCCTATGTTGTAACATTGATTGTTCTTGCCTTCACATCGAAAAAATCCCGTGCACCAAAGGCTGAGGGCATACCCTATGATAAATCCTCGAGGTGATTTTATGAGAATCTACGACATTATTTCCCACAAAAGAGACAAAATGGAGCTTACCGATGAGGAGATTGCCTTCTTCGTCCACTCCTACACCAAAGGCGAAATTGAGCATTATCACGCCTCTGCATTGCTTATGGCAATTTACCTCAACGGAATGACCGACAGAGAAACGGTCACTCTCACAACGGAGATGGCTAAAAGCGGCGATATGCTCGACCTTAGTGAAATTGACGGCATCACCGTTGACAAGCATTCAACGGGCGGTGTCGGTGACAAAACAACACTCATCGTTGCTCCCATTGTAGCTTCCCTCGGGCTGAAAACTGCCAAAATGAGCGGAAGAGGCCTCGGTCACACGGGCGGTACAATTGACAAGCTTGAGTCAATCGACGGCTTCAAAACCTCTCTTTCTCCCGAGGAATTCATCAGCACCGTCAAAAAACACGGCATCTGTGTTGTCGGTCAGTCAGGTGACCTTGCCCCTGCGGACAAAATGATTTACGCCCTTCGTGACTCAACGGCAACCGTCGGCTCAATGCCGCTGATTGCTTCAAGCATCATGAGCAAAAAGCTTGCCGCAGGTGCAGACTGCATTGTCCTTGATGTCAAAACGGGAAGCGGTGCTTTTATGAAAACTCCCGAGGAAGCCGAGGAGCTTTCAAGAAAAATGGTCGGCATCGGAAAAAGTGCAGGCAGAAAAGTTGCCGCCGTCATTTCCGATATGGACACACCGCTTGGAAATAACATCGGAAACAGCCTTGAGGTAATCGAGGCCGTTGAGGTGCTTCGTGACAACAAGGACTGCGACCTTCGCCAGGTCAGCCTTGTTCTCGCCGGCAACATCATTGCCCTTGCAGAGGGCATCAGCGCCGATGAGGGCATTGAAAAAGCAAGACTTCAGCTCGAAAACGGCAGTGCTTTTCTGAAATTCCGTGAATTTATTTCGGCTCAGGGCGGAAATCTTTCACAGATTGACGATAAAACCCTTTTCAAACAGCCACTTTTGTGTTATAATGTTGTTTCAAGGGAAAGTGGCTTCATCACCTCAATGAATGCGGAGAAGATCGGCTCATCAAGTGTCATTCTCGGAGCAGGCAGAGTCAGAAAGGACGATCCGATTGACCCCTCTGCCGGAATAATCCTCCACAAGAAAACAGGTGACGAGTTAAAAAAAGGCGATGTTCTTGCCGTCTTTTACACCGACAGAAGGGAAAGCATCCCTTCTGCAGAAAAGCTTTTCCTTGAAAGCATCACCACAGAAAAAGAAAAAAAGGAGCGTCCCGCTCTTATTTATAAGGTAATCAGCTAATCATCAATAAAAGAAAGGCGGACAGAAAATGCCTCTGTCCGAAAGTAAACGCTATGGATAACAAGAAAATCTGCCCTCACTGCAAGACTGAAAATCCCGAAAATGCCGTATTCTGCAAAAGGTGCGGCGCCCTTTTCCGCGGCGAGCCCGAAATCAAGGCACCCGTGGAGGATAATCAGAACAAAAA
Source organism: Acutalibacteraceae bacterium (assembly GCA_045601905.1). Lineage (GTDB taxonomy): Bacteria > Bacillota > Clostridia > Oscillospirales > Acutalibacteraceae > UBA6857. The sequence goes on from JAZSAM010000011.1 coordinate 32,123, forward strand.
GAACATCATCATCGTTGCAGTCTGTATTGTTCTTCTGATTCTCGCCTTCGTCATTTTCAAGGCAGGCTCTGCAGGAAAAACTGCCGCAACAACCGAGCCTTCACAGACAGAAAGCACCTCAACAACAGTCGCACCTCCCGAAACGACAACCGCAACCACCACAACAGCGACAACAACTGCTGCTACCACAACAACCGAAAGCACAACTGCTCTCACTCTTCCCACTCTTCCCTCCACAACAAAGCCCACGACAACGGCTCCCAAGCAGGAGGATATTCAGGAAATCTGTGATGAATTCAACAGTCTTATCGGAAATCTTAAAAACAGCAGCTATGACCTTTCCGTACATAAGACAGATGAGGTCAAGTTTGAGCTTACGAGCTTCTCACTTCCTGCTCCCATCAGAACAATCAACCTCTTTATGGCTAATCTCATTCCCAAAACAGATGAGACCTATAATTTCTCCGACGGAGTCGCCGCCGAAAGTGCATCAGTCCTTCTTGCCTCTTACATTCCCCCTTCATCTGCTGACGGTGCTTCCGTTGCCGCAAAAAATGTAAAGAGTGCAAAAAAAGACAGCAACGGCACAATCACAATCGAATTCAAGCCTGACTCCTCAAGCTATGCTGACGGAAAAACCGTGCTTCCTCCTCATGTTTCAACAGCAACCGATCATCTTGACTTCGCAAACTTTGCTCTCGGCTCCGTTGAAATCAGCAAGGCCGAAATCAAGTACCCGGGAACAACTGTCACCGTAGAGGTTGACGATGAGGGCGACATCACAAAGCTTACAATCCATCAGCCCGTTGAAATCACCTGCACAGGCGGTGTGCGTACGCTTGTTGCCGATGTGGGACTCAAGATTGATCCTACCACCGTTTACGAGGTTTCTTACAAATAAAATTGATACGAAAAGGGGCTGTAAAAAAAGTGCAGACCGCATAAAACAAGATAACTAAAGGGTTTCTTTCGGTATAGAACTACCAAAGAAACCCTTTAAAACTGTAAAAATCAGCAAAAGCAGGCAAAAACAAGTTTTTTGCGTTTTATGCTATAAACAAACCTCGCCCTCTTAAGTACCTTTGTACGCCGTCGGGTAAACCAAAATAAAGCTGAACG